>NZ_JBKHUP010000008.1:0-119256 GCF_046565525.1 Coleofasciculus sp.
AAGCCGAGTCGCGGAAAGAGGAAGCCTCGTCAGTGATGGCGGGAATCCCTGTGCGTTTACGCCGGGGAGGATGTCAAGCATTCATGTTCTAGATGTGTCAGGGTACGTCTTTCTAAGGTAAAAAAAGGAGTTCCTTGCTCAATTGTGTGAGGCTTATGCCGGACAAGCTCAGCCGATCAGATTATCATCAGCAGTATCGATAACAATTGCTGCTTTTCATATCGGTGTCATTTTATTGCCATCAGCCTACTATAAGCCATGAAAGTCAAGCGCCTGAAAATCAACTCGTTCCGTGGCATCGGCGATCTGACGCTGGAGTTCCAGGAGACTGAACCAACAGTCTTGGTGGGGATCAACGGAACGGGAAAATCCAGTATTCTCGACTGTATCGCACTCCTACTTTCCCATTTTGTGGCGGAACTTCAAGATCCGATTGGAACGGGACATTTTATTAATGAACAGGACATTACTGAAGAACGGAAAATTCCGCGACATTTTTTTAGTCAGGAAGATATCGCCAATGGCGCCCATCAAACCAAAAATGAGATCACGATTTCCCTAAGGGAACGGCAGATCAGTTGGTTTCTCTCGTTATCCAATACCAAGGGACGACCCCGGGGTGGGCATATTCGAGAGTTAGAAGGAATTTGTTTGCGAATTAAGAATCAGTTGCAAAACAATCTGAATGTGAATTTACCCGTAGTGGTTTATTATCCCGTCAACCGCCAGTTTTGCGACAAGGTTACCCAAGAACCGACGAAATACCATTGGTCAAACCAACTGGTGATTTATGACCAAGCCCTAATCGGTGTGTCGATTAACTTTAGCAGCTTTTTCGAGTGGTTTAAGGATCTTGAAGATCTAGAAAACGAATGGCGTCGAGATAATCCTGAACACCGCGATCGCCTCTTAGAAGCCATCAGACAAGCGATATCCTCTCTGTTGCCCGGTTTTGCTAACTTGCGGGTGCGACGCGCCCCCTTACGGATGACAGTGACAAAACAAGGTCGAGAATTAGTCGTTAATCAGCTATCAGAAGGTGAAAAAGGCTTGCTCGCACTCGCCGCCGATTTAGCCAAACGGTTAGCGATCGCGAATCCGGGGTTAGCGAATCCCCTAGAAGGGAGTGGTGTGGTTCTGATTGATGAGATTGAACTCCACCTGCATCCTAAATGGCAACACGAGATTGTGCCAGCACTGACTCGAACTTTCCCCAACTGTCAGTTTATTGTGGCGACTCATTCACCCCAGGTGATTGCCAATGTCAACCCGGAACAGGTTTATCTTCTTCAAGCTATCCCAGATAGCGAAATGGGAGACACTCCCATGATTATCGCCAAGCATCCAGAACCGTCAATGACTCAAGATAGCAATTCCTTGCTCAAAGAACTGATGGAGGTTTCGGTTAGCTAAATCGGCAAGAACCCTTACTTCAAATATCCTGACACGAGCGAAGGATCAGGCAGGGTGGAATAAATCGCCAGTCTAAAGACACGTCATTTTAGTCTCTCCTAGAACTTACGTTTTCTTGACATCTAAATTACCATTCGTAGGGGCACGATACTATCGTGCCCTCACCATAAGTTGCGTTTGTGTGTAAGTTTGTTTTAACCAGCTTTGACCAGAATTAAATCATCTTCTTGCTTCACATCATAACCTGCCAAGGAATCTTTAGCCGGTCCTTGAATGACTTCGCCATTGATCGTGAATTTAGAATCATGGCAGGGACATACAAATTCCGTTTGATCTGCTTGCCACTTTACTGTACAACCCGTGTGAGTACAGGTAGGATTGACCGCTATAATCCTGTTCGAGTCGCCGGGATCACGCACCACCAAGATTGAACCGATGGAAAATTGTTCGTTGAGGATTTCACCGTTTTGATCCAATTGAGCGACTGCACCAACAGACTCAAATCCATCCGCACGAGTGGGATTAGCCGCAGAGGTTGATTCATCTGTTTTGGGCGAACAAGCAACAATGGCGACGGGCAAGTAACTGGCGATACCACCAATACCAACCCAAGTTATAAATTCTCGGCGATTCATAGGTTAAAACGTCTTGACGATAGCCCTTCCCAAGGGTGTAAGGTACAGCCTAGTGTAGATGCGTAATCTTTGCGCCTCTACCAATATACTTGATCCGGTTGATCAATTGAATTTTTTCAACTATTCGTTTGCAATCATCACCCTAAACAACCTCTCCAAACAAATTTTTTGCCGTGCCACATTCTGGGCAATTTTCAAAGTTTAAATTATTGGTGGTAAATCCGCATTCAGGACAAACATAGAACACCATTTTAGCGTCTTTCCAGTCTTCGAGGTTGTCTTTGGCTTGAGTGTAGTATTTAGCATGTTCAGTTTCAGCTTGTACGGCATAAGTAAAGGTTTGAACTGCCTCTTGATTGCCTTTTTGCTTAGCCTGCTCAATGAACTCCGGATACATGGTATCCCGCTCATAAGATTCTCCGTTAATGGCTTCTTCCAGATTTTCTCGAGTGGATTTAACCTCTGGAGTTTCAATCGTTGCTTCCGGTTTAGCACCAAGTTTGCGAATTACAGCCGCGTGATTAGCTGCATGTATTGCCTCAGCTTGGGCAGCCGCTTGGAAGAGACGGGCAACTTGTTGATAGCCCTCTGTTTCTGCTTTTTTGGCAAAGGCTAGATAACGAGTATGAGCATTGGATTCACCATTATAGGCAGCTTGGAGGTTTTTCAATGTCACTCCATCTGGGCTGGATGTTTCCTGAGAAACCTCTTGGGTTGTCACCGATGTTGACGGTTCAACCGTAGCGGTTGGGGTTGGCTGAGTACAACCGACTAATGCGAACACTCCCAGACCTAAAATTGATACAAACGTAGCTGTTTTTTTAAGTAGATGACTCATCGTTGCACTCTCCTCATTATTAAATAGTTTTCTCTTTTTAAGTTGTAAGTTGGAACCTGATCAGGATTTTAGTGGTTGCCTGTTTTTTGAATAGACGGACGTTTCTTAAATAAACCTGTCATGCTTAACCCTGTAACTAACAACCCCACTAATCCCAAACCATTCAGCAGCGGATAGATGGTTTCTAAACCCAAAATTTTCAGAGTATGCAGTTGCATTAGAAACCTAGCGATCTCGTCTTGATGAAACCATTCATCAAAAATGGTGTAACCCATGCCAGTAATCACGGTTATAATTAACGGGAGACAGGCAGCGATCGCGATTAGGCGGTGGTATTTACGAAACGTGCGTATCATGGGCATCCCCTCCTCCATTGCTTGAGAATTCTGATGTTAGCCATCACTGTTTCCGGCTATAGTTAAGACTTTAAGTGGAAAAGGTAAAGAACTCGGGTGGATACCACAGTTTTGGCAAAAAAAAGTCACACCACCAGTAGGGACACGGCAGTGCCATGCCCCTACGGCTATCTACCCCTAAGAAACTATGGGCAGATACACCTGAAAACAACTGCCAACTCCTAACTCACTCGTCACCGTAATGTCTCCACCATGTTGTTGAGCAACGGCTTGAGCGATCGCTAAACCTAACCCTGAACCTTCCTGGCGCTGAGTTCGGGCTTTATCGGCTCGCCACAGGCGATCAAAAATAAACGGCAAATGTTCTGGATCGATACCAATCCCTGTATCCTCCACACTGACAACCACCAAGGTTTCATCTGTGCTCATCGACAGGGTAACTGTACCCCCGGATGGAGTGTATTGCAGAGCATTTTCAAGCAGATTACAAAATACACGAAAAAGTTGAGAAGCATCTCCCTTGACAAAAACATCAGGTTGTAGTAACCATTTCAGGGTAATGTCTTGGGCTTCAGCGTTGGGTTCGAGACGCTCCTCAACATCCTCCAAAAGTTCGTCAAGGGGAATCACCATCCATTCGCGGGCGGCGGTTGTCGCATCGGTTCGGGCGAGTAACAGGAGATCCTCCACCAAACGACTCATCTGGCTAGTCGCCGACGCGATCGCAGCCAATTTTTCCACATCCGCCGGATGAATCCGTTCGGGATGAGTCTGCATCACCTCCACTGACGCCTTAATCGCCGTCAGGGGGCTGCGTAACTCGTGAGACGCATCGGCTGTAAACTGTTTAAGTTGCTGAAAACTCTGCTCAATCGGCTGCATCGACTGCCGAGTCAGCCACATACCGCCCACCCCCATCAATCCAAAAGCCAGGATACCGGCTACCCCAGATCCCCAACGTAACTGGCTGAGGACAGCTTCCACAGACTCTGTAGATTCACTGGCGCGAACATAACCTTCGAGTTGTCGTTCTCCTTGGCGGTAACTGTATGCGGGAATCGTTAGGGTACGAATCTGCCCTTGTTCCCCTGTCTGGAACCCTTCTTGTAGGAGAAAAGTGGGCGAAAGTGTGCCAGAGATAGCTAACCGTTGCTGATCCGCCCCAAACCACTCCACACTTTGATCCGGTTTACTCAGATTTTGCCAGGGAATGTCGAGATCACCATCTCCGTCTAAAGGGCGATAAGCAGGTTGATCAACGGCATCTTTATCCTGCTTAATCGCCACTAAACTATGAGCCGCCGCTTGGGCTAAATTGAGCAGACGGTTATCTAATTGCTGATAGAGACTATGGGCAAAAAATTCATAGACTACACCATTGGATATGACCCGAATTGCCACCATAACCATCAGGTAGGAACCCAACAGACGCCAGCGCAAGGATTTAAACTGGGGGCTGACAGAGTTTTGACGCTTTACTTCGGAAAGAGGGCAGGGTTTTGAGTATGTAGAAGCGGGTTTAGGGATTTTCTTTTGGCTATTGAGGGTAACGTTTGTGCGAAACCCGCCCTGACTGAGTTTTGGATTTTGACCCTTTGCTTTGCTTATAGGGAACCTGGTTTTGATACCCAATTTTGGTAAAAATTTATACGGTTTTTTATGTCCCTGATTTCCCTGATCTTCTCTGACCATACGTCTTTCCCCTGGCTAATTTTGCTTCAGCCGATACCCGATACCATAAACCGTTTGAATCAAATCCGGTGGAGCGCCGACTGCTCTAAGTTTTTTGCGTAAATCTTTAATATGAACCTTAACCGCATCTTCTCCGGGTGGATCATCCCATGACCAAAGCTGTTCTAAAATAGCGCTACGACTCTGCACACGACCATGACTTCGTAACAGTAATTCCAGTAAACTGTATTCCTTGGGCGTCAGATGCAGGGGGTGTTCAGCATAAGTGACTTGACAGGTATTCGGATCGAAGCTCAGACGTTCCCACTCCAGCACCGGGGGTAGGCTAGAATTGCCTCGACGCAGTAATGCCCGAATCCGAGCGGTTAATTCTGGCAAATCAAAGGGTTTCACCACATAATCATCCGCACCTGCATCTAATCCAATCACCTTATCATTGCTAGTGTCTTTAGCCGTCAGCATCAGCACCGGGGTCATTTTACCGGAACGTCGCAAGCGTTGACAAAAGCTAATTCCATCCAGTTTAGGTAGCATCACATCCAGCAGGATGAGTTTATAGTTGAATGCTTCGACAAAATCCCACCCCGCTTCGCCATCGGTAGCCATATCAACAATATAATGTTGGTCTTGCAGAGTTTCTGCCAGCGCTTTAGCAATGCGCTGATCATCCTCAACCAGCAAAATCCTCATGATTGTTCACAGCTATTCACGGGTAGATAGTTTCTATAATAACGTTTCACTTTCGTAAACCATAAATTGGATTCGCAGCAAACAATTTTTTCTAATCCGTCGATAACACAGTCTGACAGGTAAACCATTGACAGCCGCCAAATTTAAAATTATTACATGAGGATTCGCGTTAAGATTCTATAACGGCTTTAAGCGTATGCCAACTCAATGTCGCACATTTAATCCGTATAGGAAACTGGGAAACACCCTGTAAGGCTTTCAGTTTCCCCAACTCTGGAGAAAACTCACCTTGTCCGGTAATCATCTCTCGAAAGCGTTCCACCATTGACAAGGCTTCGGCTATGGTTTTCCCCCGTACCGTATCCGCCATCAAGTCGGCTGACGCGATCGCGATCGCACAACCTTTTCCCTCAAATTTAATATCTTCAATCCTATCGCCTGTTGGATTAAGTTGTATCGTTAGTTCAATCGTGTCGCCACACATTGGGTTATGTCCGTAATGATATCCATCTACAGGATTGGTTGTGCCTCGATTTCTAGAGTTTTTTGAGTGTTCCAGAATAATTTGCTGATATAATCGGCGCTGATGAATTGAAGAAGTCATAATCTTTTAACATTCAATAGAGGATAGTTCCATCATTCATTAGATATGCCCAATATTTTCAACTTACCGCCCCAACTGCCTAATGAAGAACTATTTGAGGCTTTAGTCTCTAGTGATAGCGTTTTAATTGAGCGCATTATCTCCACGGGACAAACGACACCTATAGGAGAATGGTATGACGGACAGCAGGATGAGTGGGTGATCCTGCTTCAGGGTGAAGCAATTATTGCTTATAATGATGGTTCGAGAATTGAACTCAAAGCCGGTGATTATGTTCTGATTAATGCTCATCAAAAGCATCGAGTTGAATGGACAAGTTCTCACCCACCCTGCATCTGGCTTGCTGTCCATGGTAATCTATAGGAGAAAATAGTTGTTCATAGTCTTTAGGTGTATCGATATCAATTGCTCCTTCGGAAAAGGGAATACTAAAGACTTGAGGATAGTAGTTTTGAATCAGTTTTTTTGCCCCTTCGGTAGTCTTAAGCGCCATGAGTTCGGGAAATAAAGTATTGTTAAATAACACAGGTACACCCAGCGTTCCAGCATATTCAGATGCAATAATAGGTTGACCCGTAGAACGGTAGGCTTCAACGAGATGGTTAAGGGTTTGAGACGAAACGAAGGGTTGATCACAAAGCGCGATCGCAATGGCTTCTAAGTGAGGATTCCCCGTCAGCAGCGCGTTTAAACCAACCTGAATTGAAGCACTCATTCCCTCCCGCCATTGTTGATTTTTGACCACTTGTACAGGTAAATCACTGAGTTCCGGCTGTATTCGTTCTGCATACGCCCCCAACACAACTATAGTCGGTTGGCAGACAGAGGCGATCGCAACCTCTGCGGTGTGGCGAATAAAACTGCGTCCTTGGTAGTCTAGCAGTTGTTTGGGTGTACCCATGCGTGTGGATGCTCCTGCTGCCAGAATGATTAGACCAACTGCTGAAGAATTCATGCTAAACTGCTCTATATGTTTGTAGTAAGTGCTGTCTTCGCTTCTGGCACGCTTGGTGCCTACTACGAACTAAGATAAACTGTCCGATAAATGTTGAATTATTTGATGCTGCGGTCATGAATGGGTCCTAGTCGGTTTCTCAGCGACTCGCCCGTGCGATTCCTGATAACGGCTTGAATTTCCGCCACAATGGATAGGGCAATTTCTTCTGGTGTATCCCCACCAATGTCAAGACCAATAGGACTATATAAACGTTGACGTTGTTGTTCGGTTGGGGTAATTTCTTCTGGCAAATCTTGCAGTAAGGTTTCGGTTCGGCTTTTGGAACCAAGGATACCTAAATATTGTACCGGAGAGGGTAAGAGGGTTTTCAGAAGTTCCAGGTCATGCAGATAGTTATGGGTCATAACTACAGCTATTGTACGATGATTGAGGTGAACGCGATCGCAGACTTTCTCTGGAGACGAAAGAATGACGTGATCAGCACATTGGAACCGTTCTCCTGTCACTTCCGCTTGTCGGTTATCCACGACTGTCACATACCATCCCAATTCTTGCGCCAAGCGTACTAATGGTAAAACATCATGACCTGCACCAAAAATGATCAGGGGTATGGGCGGCTGGATAAACTCAATAAACACCTCAGCTTTACCGATGAGTAAGGGATAAGTGTTTATCAATGAGCGACTGTTTTTAAGCGCGTTCTGGGCATCATCGCGTATCTGGGTAACTAAATCAGTATCTGGGATATTGCTTTCGACTCTACCATCTGGATACAGGATTAAGCGAGTTCCAATTTTGGTTTTGATCTCACCCTCAACCTGAAACACCGTTGCTAGAAATCCCACTTGTCGATGGCGGATACAGTCGCTTAAAAATGTTAGCGGGTTGAATGAATTCTCTGGTTTAATTCGTTCAATCAGAATCTGAACAATTCCATTACAACCGAGTCCCAATCCCCAGATAATATCCTCATCGGACATCGTATCGTACTCTACAACAATGGGTTTGCCAGAGGTCATCACCCCTTGCGCCTGTTCAAAAACATCACCTTCTAAACAACCACCACTCAAGGAACCAACCATCTTTCCCCCTGAAGTCATCAGCATTCGCGCACCAGGGCGTCGGTACGTCGAACCCGAGGCTTTGACGAGGGTGGCGAGGGCGATGCTTTGATCAGAGTTCTTCGTTTGCTCAAATGTTTGCAGAATGTTCTGTAATTCTTTCATAAGTGAGCCACTCTGACTACTGATTTGTTAACTTCTCCGGTGTCAGGGGCAGATTCCGCAATCGCTTACCCGTCGCGTGATAAACGGCATTCGCCACCGCCGCCGCCACCCCGGTAATGCCAATTTCACCCACACCCCTTGCCCCGGCTGGGTTAAAGTTTAAATCCGGTTTACCAACAAATGTCACCTCAATCCGAGGAATGTCTGCGTGTGCCGGAAAGTGGTAGGTCGCCAAGTCATACACCACAGGATAGCCAATATCTGGGTCAAAGTGGCACGCCTCCATCAACGCTTGCCCAATCCCCATAATCACAGCACCGCGCACCTGACTCGCCGCCGTTTTCCCATTCATCACCCGCCCAATATCCATCACTGACACCCAGCGCGTCACCCGCAAACGCCCGATTTCTTCATCCATAGCCACCTCGCAGAAATGTGCACCCCATGACTGAAATGCCCATTTTTTGCCCTCATCTCCCGGTGCTGTCGAAGCCGTTGCCTCAAATGCTTCCCGCCCAGATTGACGCAGGGCATCAAAGGCAGCCGATGCTGTTGTACAATTCGCCGTTTTCAGTACTTCCTGACACGCTTCCATGACGGCGGGGGCAATCGAGGCTGTCATCATCGAACCTCCAGCCATCCCACCATCGGGTAATTGGGAATCGCCCAATTCCACGCGCACATTGTCCACGGGTACACCCAGCGCCTCGGCGGCTGTCACCGCAATCATGGTATAAGCACCTGTACCCATGTCATTAGCGGCGGTTAGGATATGCACAGTGCCATCGGGTAATAGGCGCACTTTAACCGATGCTTGACCGCGAAGTGCCGGAAACGTTGCTGCCGCCATACCCCAGCCGATTAGCTGACCCTCACGGGTGAGGGCGCGGGTTTGCATCGGTCTATCTTTCCAGCCAAATTGTTGTGCGCCCATTTGCAAACAATCAGCAAAGTGCTTGGCAGAAAAAGGCAATCCTTTGCGCTGATGTTCCTTCGTTTCATTTTTCAGCCGCAGTTCCACCGGATCTAAATTCAGCGCCCAAGCCAGTTCATCCATGGCGGATTCCAGCGCCCACATCCCCGGATTTTCCCCCGGTGCACGCATAAATGTTGGTGTACCCACGTTCAGGACAGCGAGTTCCTGATTTAACTGCATCGTGGGGGCAGCATACATGACCGGTGTAATATTTGTACAAGGTTCAGTGAAAACCTCGACGGGAGAGGTACAGGACTTAACCTCATGCGCGATCGCACTCAGTATACCCTCTGCATTTGCCGCCAGACGAATCCTTTGTTCAGTTTGGGAACGATGTCCCGTATTCGCGGTCATCTGTCGGCGGCTGAGAACCAGTTTCAGGGGACGTTGTAGCTGACGGGCGGCGGCGACACAGAGAATCGCGTGAGACCAAGGGAAGCCTTTACAACCAAATGCCCCACCAATATACGGCGTTATTATCCGTACCTTTTCTACAGGGATATCACACAGTTCAGCATAAGTGCGTTGGGAACCCATTACCCACTGGGAGGGTTCGTAGACGCTGAGGGAATCGCCTTGCCACTGGGCAATAATGGCATGGGGTTCCATGGGGGCATGGAGTTCTGTGGGGGTGGTGTATGTCGCCTCAACCGTCGCGGCTGCGTCTGCCATCCCAGCCGTAAAATCTCCTGTGGCAAACTGCCCTTTCTCAAAGGTAAACGACTCACCAAACATGGACGGCGCTTCCTGGAATGTGGCGTTTTTCGCCTCAACCACTGGCGGTTGGCTATCGTACTCAACCTTCACCTGATGCGCCCCATGTCTTGCCCGTTCAAAAGTATCTGCCACCACTAAGCCGATAATTTGTCCCCCATAGTGAACGGTATCATCGGATAGGGGTAAACGTGCCTCGTAGATTTTCGAGGTGATGAAATTATTGGTGGGTGGGCATATTGGCGGGGCGTTTTTATGAGTGAAAACCGCCATCACCCCCGGTATTTCTTCTGCTGCACGAGTATCAATGGATTTAATCCGCCCCTTGGCAATACTGGCAGTTACCAGATACCCGTGAACCAGTCCCGGAATCGGGTGTTCTGCGGCATAGGTTGCCGTTCCTGTGACTTTGGCACGTCCATCTTTGCGGCTAACATTTTTCCCCATCACCTGACTCATGCGACATTTCCCCCCTTTGCTGATAATATCAGCGATCGCCTGATCGCGCGTTTGGCTAATTCCACTTTAAAACCATTGTCAACTAAGGGTTGCGCTGCCTGTAGTGCCATGTCTGCTGCTTCCTGGAATGTTTCGGCGTTGGCAGGTTTTCCCCGTAAAAATGTCTCGGCTTCCTGGGGACGCCAGGGTTTGTGAGCAACGCCACCTAGGGCTAAACGCGCCTCAATAATAGAATCTGCGGCAATATTCACCATAGCCGCCACTGAAACCAGGGCAAAGGAATAGGACGCCCTGTCCCGTAGTTTAAGATAAACACCCGATTGAGCAAAGGGTACAGGGGGTAACACCACAGCCGTAATCAGTTCTCCGGGTTCTAACGTTGTGTCCCGTTGGGGGGTGTCACCAGGGAGACGGTGAAACTCGGTGAATGGGATTTGCCGCCTCCCGTTGGTTCCTTCCACCTCAACCACCGCATCCAACGCCGCCAACGCTACACACATATCGGAGGGATGAACCGCCACACATTGGTCACTCGCGCCAAAAATGGCGTGCATCCGATTCATCCCCGTTACCGCCGGACAACCACTCCCTGGCTGCCGTTTATTGCAGGGGAAGGCGGTATCGTAGTAGTAGGGACAGCGCGTGCGTTGTAGAAGATTACCACCCACACTTGCCACATTGCGAATTTGCTGAGAGGCACCCGACAAAATCGCCCGCGAGAGTACAGGATAGTTCTGGCGGACAGTCGGATGATCCGCAACGGCGGTATTACTCACCAGTGCGCCAATCCGCAAACCGCCTGCTGTCGTATCTTGAATCCGCCGCATCTGCAAGCGGGAGATATCGATAAGCTGGGAGGGTTGATCCAGAAAGACTTTCATCCGGTCAACTAAGTTAGTCCCCCCAGCAATAAACAGGGCTTGTTGATCAGCCATTGCTCGTTGCACGGCATCGTTTACCGAAGTGGCGCGGATATAGGAGAATTTATTCATTGACCAAGACGGTAGCGCTAGGAGAGGGAGGCGTCTGTCCGGCGGCTTGCTGCACGGCGGCGACTATGCCATTATAAGCGCCACAGCGACAGAGATTCCCACTCAGTCGTTCTTTAATTTCCGCCTCAGAGAGTTCTGCTAGTTGAGGTGGATGGGAGAGATCCTCTGTGACAGCGCTCGCACAGCCTTGTTTTACTTCGTCAAGGAGGGCGACAGCAGCGCAAATCTGTCCGGGTGTACAGTAGCCGCACTGGAAACCATCCTGTTCGATAAATGCGGCTTGTACGGGATGGAGAGTATCGCCGACGCTGAGTCCCTCAATGGTAACAATCTCCTTGCCTTCCTGCATGACAGCTAAGGAGAGACAGGAGTAAACCCGCTGTCCGTCAATGAGGGCTGTACAAGCGCCACATTGACCATGATCACAGCCTTTTTTACTGCCTGTAAGGTTAAGGCGATCGCGCAGTGTATCTAGTAATGTAACTCGTGGTTCAATGGTCAGCGATCGCGTCTGTCCGTTAATCGTCAGGTTAACTGTTATTTCGTCATTTGTCATTGTCATTTGTTTATGTCTTATGTCTTATGGTCGGGGCGGGTTTTGCCGCCAAGCTAGGGATAACAATCAATATTAGTCCCTAAACCCGCCCCTACACACAGACGCCATGGCGCGTCTCCACATGCTCCCCATCACCCCTAATTTAGAGGCGAGTAGACTAACTGCGCCAAGGTTGCTTCCATTACTGCCGTGGTTTGCCCAGACACCGTAAATACTACAGCTTCACGATAAACTCTTTGGGCGGCGTGGGATTGGATATTTGCCGCCCCACTAGAAACTGTTACAGCCGCATTGGTACAGCGCCCCGCTAAATTAATTGCCCACGCCCTTAGCTGTAGGGATTGGGGACGTTTTTTCCCCATGTAGGGGCGGGTTTCACTATTATCATTTGTTGTCACCCGGATGTTTCTAAACCCGCCCTCATCTCCCCTATCTCCCCTATATCCCCTATATCCCCTATCTCCCCTATCTCCTCCATTTTCCTGATCTTCGGTGTCAGCATAATTTGTTGATAATGCGGCAATCATAGCGGCTTCACAGTCCAAGACTTCGGCGTGGAGATGATCAAAAGCCGCTTGAATAAACCCTAATTTCTTGCGTCGATAAACGGCGGTAACAATATCTAATCCGGCTTTAGCACAGCCTAAGGCAAAGAACCCATGATTTAACACATTTTTTCGATCCGTTTCATGAATCGCCCCGGCTTTTCTGATGAATAAAACAGACTCGTGGGGTAAAAACCAATCAGTCAGACTCGCCGACACTGTATTCGTGGAGTTCATCGCCGCTAACACCATCGGTTCACTAAACGCGATCGCACCCCCAACAGCTTGCTCCGTAGACGTAAACGGCACTATACCATAGAGTTCCCGACCATCGGGTAATGTCGCCCCAATCACAAAATCCTCAAACAAGCCAAAACCCGTAACCCAAGGGACATTTCCAGTAATCTGATAGCCCCCATCCACGGGCGTCGCTTTGACTGGAGGATTCCCAGTGCGTCGCAGTTGGGAGAATCCTACCCCCACTAACGCCTCACCTCTCCCCATGGGGGGAAGATAACGCTGCTTTAAGGCTTCATTGTCACTCTTTGCCAAAAAGCCACCTGCACTCTGATGCTGAGTTTGCAGAAATGCCAAGGCGCCCGAATAGCGACAGACGTGTTGCTGGAAGTGAGAGAAGGTGACAGGAGTAACCTCTGCACCTCCCCAACGTTGGGGAACCTTCAGCGCTAGGAGGTTGCGAGAGCCTAATCCCTGGAGCGCGGTTCGCAACGCCTGTGTATCCTGATCTATCTCTGATGCGCGAGGGGCAACGATTTGGCGCAAGTAAGCATCCGCCACCTCTAAAAGGTTGGACTGATTCGCGATATCTTGAGCAACACCCTGGTTAGCTGCGGTTAGTGACATTTGGCAACAAACAGTTAAATTATCCCTTCCTTAGACTATCCAATTTTTAGCAAAGGAAACAAAGAGCAGGGAACGGCAACAGACGATTGCCCAAATTCTTTAGGGCGGCTAGATAAGACAGTTGATACGAAAAATCGGATTACTTAAAATCAGCTTGGTAAAAAATAGGAAAAAATCAGTTGTTTCATCAAAGGTATTATCTAGCTAATGTATTTAGTAAAATCCTCAATAAGCATAGCCCCTTATTTTACTATGTTTGAGAAATGGCACATTGGCTCAATGCAGATTTCTCATCATCAATCCCATACAGAATAACCTTGGGCATAATGATCAATCCCCAGAAAACCATTTTTTCGGGCAAAATATCATAGCCAATTTCTATTAATCGTAACCCTGGACACATAACTGACACCGTTTTCACGAAACTATTTGATGTAGGGTAGGCAAGTAGGATAAAGCCTGAAAAGCTGAACAAGAGACTTGCTGGAACTTGCCCATCCCACGTTAACTTGGAATTATTGCCACAGGTGCAAATTGTCAACTAACTATGGAGGTATAAATTATGTTAGCGAAACAGGATACCAGTATCTTGCACACCCGAATCGACTGACCGAGCCGCTCTTGCCTCATTGTTCTCTCAATGTTAACTTAAATAAATTTAAGTTTCATTTCTTTACATCTAGCGCTAACCTAGATTGACATCTCGTCAAATCGAGCGATGAGGTAAAGTACTTCATAAGCGTTAGCTACAATTAGGCTGAAGCTTCTACACCTTGTTGTGTTGACTCCAATGCCAGCGCCAAGAGCAATCCTGTCAGAGACAGGGCATAATCGTCATCACACAGGTGAATTGAACCCTATTGAATTGTCAGAGCATCCAATGAACATTAGTCAGCAATTAAGCAGACTCAAAAGAGGCATCTTCAGAATCAAAAGATTCCCTCGTTTTTTAATCTTACTGATTGCCTCAATTGCCGCAATTCAGTTTCTAATTCTCCCAGCATTGACCCAACAACCCGTCACAGTCCAAGTATTGATGAGCGCCTTAGAAGCATCCCAGTGGCAACCTTTTGTGGAGGACTTTGAACAACAAAATCCAGGCATCAATCTGGAAATCATCGAAGGACCGAATGAAACTAACTTGGTTGAAGACCTCTATACCTCGGCTTTCTTACTAGGAAAATCCCCTTACGATCTCGTTTATCTAGACATTGTTTGGGTACCAAAATTTGCCGCCGCCGGATGGTTAATGCCTCTGTCTGACCGAGTTTCTGAAGACCAATTAGCAGAGTTTTTGCAAGGGGATGTAGAGGGGGGACGCTACAACGGTGAACTTTATCGGATGCCCTTCCGTTCCGACGGGGGTATGCTCTACTACCGTACTGACTTATTAAAGCAAGGTGGATACGAACCCCCCGAAACTTTTGACGAACTCATGCAAATCTCCCAAGCTTTGCAACAACAAACAGACATTGATTTGGGGTATTTATGGCAAGGGAAGCAGTACGAAGGATTGTCTGCTATGTTTGTGGAAATCCTGGAAGGATTTGGTGGCTTTTGGGTGAATCCAGACACATTAGAAGTTGGACTTGATCAACCCGAAGCTATCCAAGCTGTCGAATTTTTACGCAATACCATTGACAAGGGCGTTTCTCCCCCTGGTGTCACCACTTACGCCGAAGAAGAAACCCGGCGCATCTTCCAAAACGGTGAAGCTATTTTCTTGCGAAATTGGCCCTACGTTTACACATTAGCAGCCGACTCAGAAATTGCGGGTCAATTTGCAATCAAGCCGATGGTACACCAACCTAATGATAGCAGTGGTGCTTGCCAAGGTGGATGGGGACTGGGTATTTCTAAATCGACGAAACACGCCGACGAAGCATGGAAAGTGATTGAATTCTTTAACCGTCTGGAGGTACAACAACAATTCATATTGGCAACAGGCTATGCTCCAGCTCTCAAATCCCTTTATACCGATCCCGAACTGGTGGCTAAATATAGTTACCTTCCCAAACTTCTAGAAGTTCTGGAAAAAGCGGTTCTGCGTCCACCCATCGCCCAATATGCTCAAACCTCGGATATTTTACAGCGTTATCTGAGTGCAGCGATTACGCAAAGCCTAAGTGCAGAAGAAGCCATGAATCGGGCAGCCCAGGAGACTCGTAGACTCTTGGGAGATTAATGTGAAGCAGCAGGTTTCACGGCTAGTTGTAAGTCTATAAAGTCACTATGAAACAAGGTTCAATTCGGCAAAAAGAGATCCGAACGGGTTGGTTACTAACCCTACTCGCCATACTTATCTTGGTAATGGTATTTGCCTATCCCATTGGACGGGCATTTTGGTTGAGTCTATTCACTCAAAATTTGGGTACTGAGTTGCAGGCAGAGTTTACTGGCTTGGACAATTATGCACGGCTTTTGGGTGATGGGCGCTTCTGGCAAAGCATCTGGCACACGACCGTTTTTACGGTGTCCTCGATTCTGGTTGAATTAGTGCTAGGAATGGCAATTGCCCTAGTTCTAAATCAAGCCTTTTTTGGACGAGGTTTAGTTCGCACGGCTGCACTCATTCCCTGGGCGTTACCAACGGCAGTCATGGGGTTAGCGTGGCAGTGGATTTTCAATGATCAGTATGGCGTTGCCAACGATATTTTGCGATTTTTACCCGTCGTTGACCCGGTAACTTGGTTGGGTGAACCTAATTTGGCAATGGTGGCATTGATTGCGGCTGATGTCTGGAAAACAACGCCTTTTTTTGCGATCATTCTGCTGGCAGGATTGCAATCAATTTCTGAGGATCTTTATGAAGCTCATGCTATTGATGGAGCCTCTCCACTACAAAGCTTTGTGCAAATCACCTTACCTTTGCTAACCCCACAAATCCTGATTGCCTTATTATTTCGATTTGCTCAAGCCTTCGGTATTTTTGATTTGATCCTAGTGATGACGGGAGGGGGTCCAGCCAATGCTACGGAAATGATCTCACTCTATATTTACGACACGGTGAGGCGCTATCTGGATTTTGGTTACGGTGCTGCTTTGGTAGTCGTAACATTTCTCTTGCTGATTATCGCCGTAGCAATTGTCGCATTTTTGCTCTCAAAAACCCGGCTTAATGTTTTAGGAGACCAATAGATTAACCATGGCAATCGCTCAACAATCATCATCACAAAAAAAGTCACGAATCAATACCAAGCAAATTATGCTCTGGGTTGGTGTTGTCTTAACGCTAATCTTTTGCCTCGCGCCAGCCCTTTGGCAAGTTCTCACGTCATTCAAGGTGAATGAGGCAATTTCGGCAATTCCTAATGTCTATTTTCCCGCGCCAGATCAACTCACTTGGAATCACTACACGCAGCTATTTGATCGTTATCCCTTTTGGCGTTATATCTTCAATAGCGCCCTTGTTTCATTAACCTCCACCTTCTTGTGTTTAATCGCCGGAGCGCCTGCCGCTTATGCCTTAGCACGCTTAAGACTTCCGGGAGAGCAGATTGTTCTAGGCTGTGTCCTCGTCGTCAGTCTCTTTCCCTACGTGCTACTGTTTCTGGGGCTGCTAGAGGTGGTGAAACTTTTCGGCTTGGGAAATAACTACATCGCCTTAATTGTTCCTTATACCGGAATTAATTTACCGCTGACTATTTTGGTTCTACGGAGTTTCTTTCAGCAGCTACCTAAAGACTTAGAAGATTCGGCTAAGGTTGATGGATACAACACAGTACAAATGCTGCTGAAAATTGTTCTGCCGATGACCATACCTGCCCTGGTAACGACGGGAATTTTGACATTTATCTTTGCCTGGAATGAATTTATCTTTGCCTTGACCTTTATTACTCAAAATGAAATGAAAACTATCCCGGTGGCAGTGGCTCAAATCGGTGGCACATCTGTATTTGAAATCCCTTACGGTCCGATCGCGGCGGCGACAGTAGCTGGAACGTTGCCCCTGATTGTGTTAGTCCTCCTCTTCCAGCGTCGCATTGTTCAAGGAATCACGGCTGGGGCAGTTAAAGGATGAGGTTGTAGGGGCGATCCGCTTGCACAAATTAACAACTGTGTCCATTCAATAAAATCGGGTCGCCCTTTACTCAAGTTTCCTTGACATGCTCCCATTCAAAACTCAATAGGTAAAAATCATGGCAAAACTCGAATTACAGAATCTACGTAAAGAATACAATCCCAAAACAGTGCCGATTAAAGACATCAGCTTAGAGGTTGAAGATGGTGAATTTATGACATTTATCGGACCCTCTGGCTGTGGCAAATCCACATTACTACGATTAATTGCGGGATTGGAAACCCCAACCAAGGGTAGAGTTGTAATCAGTGGACAAACGGTCAACACTGTCCCTCCCGGCGATCGCAACATTGCCATGGTTTTCCAGAGTTACGCCCTCTATCCCCACATGACTGTAGAGGAAAATATCGGCGCTTCTCTGAGAATCCGTAAAACCCCTAGCGATGAAATTCGCAAACGCATTGATGATGTCATTCTCAAGCTAGATTTAGACCGTTCCTTACTCGAACGCAAACCCCGTCAACTCTCTGGTGGACAACGACAACGGGTAGCGGTTGCCCGCGCCTTAGTTCGGGAACCGGAAGTCTTTTTATTAGATGAACCCTTGAGTAACTTAGATGCCCTGCTGCGAGAACAAGTTCGGGCAGAACTCAAGCAACTATTTAAATCTCAAAACAAACCCGTTGTCTATGTTACCCACGACCAAACCGAGGCAATGACTCTCTCTACTCGCATTGCCTTACTTTACGAGGGCGTATTGCAACAGCTTGATACTCCCTATCAGATTTATACCTACCCCGCTAATAGTTTTGTTGCTAGTTTCATGGGCAGTCCCCAAATGAACCTACTAACCCTTAGCTGTCAGGAGAATTATGCTATTCTGGGTGACTTTAAACTGAAACTGCCCAACTTGCCGAAAAAACCACGCCAAATTATCATGGGTATTCGTCCCGAAAATGTGCGGATTGCCAGAGAAGGAGATAACCAAATCATTAAGGGTAACGTGTATCTCGTTGAAGATATGGGCAAAGAAAAACTGATTAGCGTGCGGATGAGGGGTTCCCAAGGGTCAGAAGGTAAGACAATTCGGGCGTTGTTACCCGCTGATCACTACTGGGATGGTGAAGAAGATACGGTGACTCTAGCCCTACCGGAGAAAACGATGCACTGGTTTGATGTAGAATCAGGCGATCGCTTCACCCATCACTCCTAACCTATCCAGTCTCGAAACTGACGACAGTCGGGGCGGGTTTAGTCACATTTTTTGTGCAACCGAAAAGATAATCGTCAAACCCGCCCCTACACCTTACTTTTCACTTTTCATGGGATCTGGAAAACCTCTCTGGAAAACCTCTATGATCTATAAGTGGGCGTCTAGTCGAAAAATCATCACATGGACTTTCTAGAACTTGATCCCGGTCACGTCGATATTATTCTCCAATACCAAGCTGAGTTAGAAAAGCTAGGTGTTAAACTCAATGATGAACAGTTAAAAGAAACAATTTACAACTATTCTCATAATTTAGAACCGTCGATTCAAGCATTCATCGAGTATTGCGCCAAGGGAGAACTTGAGAAACCGAATGATTATCTGATCAAAGCCTTACGCTACGGTTGGAAACCGCGAAACATCTCAAATCCCCCTCGATTACCTGTCTTTACGGAGGCTGATTTTGATACAGGGCATACTCTGGAAGAACGACAAGAGAACTACCGTCGATTGTGTGACTTGGTGAAACATTCTTGTCATCCCAGCAAAACCCCAACCCGATTTAAACCATTGCGTCGTCTGCGTCTCTATAATCAACGACCCGATCTCACAACTGTTGCCCAATTCATGGCAGATCCCATTCTTCGACCCGAAATAGAACGGGCAATTTCACAGCATCCGGAGTGGGGTTATCAAATTACACCCAATGGCGTTCAAGAACTAGAATTTTGAATTCCCTGTGCCTTGACATAAACATAAACAAATGACAAATAACCAATGAGTGAAACTTCTATCCGTCCGGCTTTAATTAACAAAGTCATCCCCAACTCCATCGCGGCTGAGGTGGGGTTTGAACCGGGTGACGCCATTATCTCGATCAATGGTACAGCTCCCCGCGACTTAATCGACTATCAATTTCTATGTGCCGATGAAATACTGGAATTAGAAGTCCTAGATGCGGCGGGAAAAACCCATTCTCTAGAAATTGAGAAAGACTACGACGAGGATTTAGGGTTAGAATTTGAAACCGCCTTATTTGACGGCTTAATCCAATGTAATAACCGCTGTCCCTTTTGCTTCATTGACCAACAACCCCCTGGAAAGCGGCAAAGTTTATATCTCAAAGACGACGACTATCGCCTCAGCTTTCTCTATGGCTCATACTTAACCCTAACCAACCTCACTCAAAGCGAATGGAATCGGATAGAACGCCTGCGTCTATCTCCTTTGTATGTGTCCATCCACGCCACGGAACCGGAAATTCGCAGCCGATTACTCAAAAATCCTCGTGCTGGGCAGATTTTAGACCAGTTGCAATGGTTTCAGGAACGGAGACTGCAAATTCATGCTCAAGTTGTGGTTTGTCCCGGTATTAATGATGGCATTCATTTAGAACAAACCCTGAAAGATTTAGCCCAATTCCAACAGAATGAAATCCCGGCTGTTGCTTCAGTCGCCGTCGTTCCTGTGGGATTAACTCGCTTTCGCCCTTCAGAGGATGAATTAATTCCTGTCAGTCGAGAAAAAGCTGCAGAGGTTATCCAGAAAGTTCAATCCCTACAAACAAAATTTCGCCAGCAATTCGGCTCTACATTTGCTTGGTTAGCCGATGAATGGTTTTTAATCGCTAAACAGGAATTACCGCCAGAATCTCATTACGAAGATTATCCCCAAATCGGTAATGGTGTGGGTTCAATTCGCCAGTTTATTAAACAATTTCAAGATGCAGCAACGCGGATGTTACCCAGCCGTGTGGAACCTGAGCGAGAATTAACCTGGGTGGTAGGTAATGCGGTGGAAACGGCGTTTGTTCCTCTATTGCAGCAGTTAAATAAGGTTGAGGGATTGGATGTCAAACTAGCAGCGCTACGGAGTGAATATTGGGGACAAGAGATTACAGTTACAGGGTTGTTAACCGGACAAGATTTACTCAACCAATTGTCAGGGAAAGACTTCGGCGACGGGATTTTGCTCCCTGCACTGATGCTTAAACATGATGATACAAGGTTTTTAGATGATATGACGGTAGCAGAGGTAAGTCGTCAGCTAGGAACGCAAATTTTAGTCGTCCAGGGAATTGAGGAATTGCTGGAGCATTGTAGGGCAATAAAACTATAATCTGGCTAAAATTTACAGTCAACTTAAAAGCTATTCCTAATTTTAGGGAAAATTTATAGCATTAACTAAGTGCGTTTTTCAAGCATATCAGCTAAAAGTGCAAACATAGTAATTTGGGTGGCAGCAATCAAAAGAATGAGTGTCCTTTCTGTAAGATTTTCGCGAACAAAAATATCTTGAATAAAGGTAAAAAAGAACCCCAGCCAAAATAATCCTGCGATAGGAATAAACACTCTTAAAGGAGCAAAGTAAACTCCCGTTCGCAGAATTAATTGAATAAAACGCAAGGTATCGCGTATTGGCTTAATCTTGCTTTTACCCTGACGATGATAAAAGTTAATGGGTTCGTAATGTACGATATAGTTATTCGCTAGCATGGCTACTGTAATGGTGGTCGTGAAGCTAAATGTGTCTGGCAGTATCTTCAGAAAGCGTTTGACCACACTCTTGTGAAAAACTCGCAGTCCACTGTTGAGATCGGGAATTCGACTATTTGTGATCCATTCAGCAAAGCGAATGAGAAACCATTTCGGTATTTTCCGCAGATTTGAATAGTGAACCTGAGGACCAATCCTCGCTCCCACAACCATATCGGCATTTTGGGTTAAAGCAACCAGATGGGGAATGATTTCGTTGGGATAGGTGCCGTCAGCATCGGTAATCACAATTAAGGGATACTTAGCTTGTCGAATTCCTGTCTTTAGCGCCGCACCATATCCCCGATTCCGGCGGTGTTCAATGACTCTAACATTAAAGCAGGAGCGCAGCAGTTCACCCGTTCCGTCTGTCGAACCATCATTAACAGCGATAATCTCATACTCGCCGTTAATAGATTTCAGAGTGTTCTGGAGATGATCGATGGTGAGGGTAATGCCTTTTTCTTCGTTGTAAACGGGAAGGATGAGGGAAAATGGCGGACAGTTTGCCGCTAAACCATTACGGCTAGAGGATAATTTTTGGTTGACTTGGCTACTTTCGTGCATGATAAATAAGCCTGGGAGTAAAAATCCCGTCTAGTGTTTTCAAAATTTATCATGACTTCTTGTATTTAGGGTTCGGCTACCTCTTTTTGACCTGATCACTCCCAAATCGGCTGCATTTATTCTCATAAATATGAGTTAAGCTGAAGGGTGGAGTCTGGTATAAGTGTGAGCATCGACGGTGATTTCTCAGGATTTTCTCAAAACCATTGCTACTGAACGGGGTCTATCCAAGTCTGAATTAGAGGTTTTGTCCTTGGCGATGGAGGGTCATGGAACGGCTGCGATCGCGTCTCATCTTCAGATTAGTGGAGATGCTGTGCGTAAGCGGCTTAGCGAAGTCTACCAAAAGTTTAAAATTCCGGGTAGAGGTCCAGTTAAACTGACCAAATTGCAACAAATCCTGGTTAACCGCTATCAAGAGTATCTCCAGCAGCAAAAGGATACCCCAAACCGTCCCCCTGTTTCCCAGAGTCCCCCTACCTCACCCCAGCCGCAAAATCGCCGAGATTGGGGTGAAGCACCGGATGTTTCCGTATTCTACGGGCGTAGCGATGAACTGAAAACCCTGGAACGCTGGATTATTCAGGAAGGCTGTCGCTTGGTGGCGCTGTTGGGGATGAGTGGTATTGGTAAAACGGCGTTATCGGTGAAGCTGGCGAAACAGCTACAGGATAAATTTAAGGTTGTCAGGTGGCGATCGCTACGTCAAGCGCCTTCTGTGTCTGATCTTCTCGCCGCCTTAATTCAAGACTTATCCCAGCAACCGGAAACGGTAATCCCTAAAACCCCTGATCAGCGCATCTCCTGGCTGATTGACTATTTCCGACAACACCGTTGTTTAGTCATTTTAGATGGTGTGGAATCGATTTTACAAAGTGGGGAATTAGCCGGGATTTACCGAGAAAGCTATGAAGGGTATGGTGATTTTTTTCGACGTTTAGGACAAGAACCCCATCAAAGCTGTGTACTAATCACGTCTCAGGAGAAACTGAATGAAATTTCGTTATTGGAAGGTGAAACCTCACCGGTTCGTTCATTTAAGTTAGAAGGCTTGGGAGACGCATCCCGATTCATTTTAAAAGAAAAAGGATTATCCGGCGAGAAAAAATGGCAACCGTTAATTCAAGGCTATCGCGGTAATCCGTTTATGCTCAAGCTGGTGGCGACGACGATTAAGGAAGTTTTTGATGGTGACGTGACGGATTTTTTATCAACGACGTTGTTTACCCACGATATTAGTGATTTCATTGAGGAAATTTTAGACCGCTTATCGGAATTAGAAGAAAGAGTATTGGTTTATCTTGCTCATCAAAAAGAGGCGATTTCGTTTAAAGCATTGCAACAGCAGTTTAGCGACACATCGCCCCAGGAAGTGATTCGGGCGCTGGGTTCCCTGAGTCAGCGATCGCTAGTGGAGAAGTCGGAGGGTCGATTCATTTTACCACCAGCCGTTCGGGAAGTGACACTGCAATTAATGACTCCGTTGGAGGAGTAAAGCCACGGCGATTGAAATCGCTGCTACACAAACAAAGTCCGCCTACGCGGACTGACTTATAGCTGGGGTGGGAAACTTGGATTTAGTATAATTACTGCTGCAAATCTTGTAAATTAATTTCAACTAGATTTTTCCGTTCTCTAACATTTTTAATAGCTCCTAAAAGCCTAGTTTTGTTGGCTTCTGATTTTAAAAGATACTCAGTTTCATCAAATTCTGACACAATAATTTCAATCTCTTTATCTCCAAATTTTGTTTTTATTTCTTCCAGGAAATTACGATCGATTTCGTTTGCTTTTAAACGATAAATGGTTGACATTGTTGTTTCCTATTTGTAGTTTTGACAATTATAAAGTACGGAGGTGTCCACAATTGATGAACGCCGACTACTCTGGCAAATCTGGTTCAACGCCTAACTCTTTGAGTCTAGCTCGTAATTCTGTTACCTGCTGTTGTGCTAATTCCCTCTGCTGTCGTTCTATCTCCGCTTGTTTTTGGGCAGCTTCAGCTTGTTTCTGGGCAATTTCTGCCCTCTCTTCTGGTGTGGCGACGAGTTGACCCTCTAGGCTGAAAAAACGCAGTTTTGACTCATAAACTCCCAAAAACAATTTCAACTGACGACTCCATAACCACCCTTGATTAGTGGGTTCTATCGGTTGGTACTCACCCGCCATAAGCAGAAACCCCTGAAACTCCAACGTGTCTGGATGAAACCAAAAATATTCGGGGGTGCGGAAGGTATCTTGGTAAAGTTTTTTCTTAAAGTCTTTATCAATTTTGGTGGTGCTATCAGAAAGCAGTTCCACAATTACATTTGGATATTTACCCTGTTCTGCCCATAATATCCAGCTTTTGCGGGGTCGATTTTCTGTGCCTAACACAACAAAAAAATCGGGTCCTCTAAAGTCGCGCGTGGTGATGTGTTCTGGGCTAAAGTAAATGGTAAGATTGCCTGTAGCATAGAAGTCCGTGCGTTCTCGCCACCACCACTTGAGGCAAGCCAGCAGGAGTTCTATTTGATCTCGATGTAAATCACTTTCCAAGGGAGGTTCATCACTCAACAAATCAGATGGAGGAATAATAATATCCTCTGTGTCGTTAAAGGAAGTAATTTGATCTGTTGGTTGTGAATCCTTGGCGAGGGTCATCGGGAGAGACGATAAACGGCTATCTTTAGTTTACAGATTCGCTTATGAGCGGATAGCGCCTTGCTGCCAAATCCGTTTTTGTAATCTTACCCTTTCTGCTTCCCTTGTGCCCTGTGCCTTAGAGAGTGGTATGCAACCGGACATGATAAGCTGCTATGCAGCTAAATCCAATAATTTAGCTCCTGAAACCCTTTGATAGCTTAGATTGCCTTATCAAATTAAATGCATTACAGCTTATCAGGGATTGGGTAGGGGATATCTACCTCATCCTTAAGAGTTATTTTAAGATTAAAATAAACAGATTATGGCAAGTCTGAGGAAAGTTTCTCTATGCGTTTTGCTTCAAACTCTACGCCCTTAACTCGCCAACACTGGTGGCTTGTCATTGTCTTATCTGGATTCGCCCTAATTTTAGCTCATGGAGTGGCACTTCTCTATCAGGTGCAACCGGGAATATCGCTATGGTTTTTCCCATCCGGAGTCGCGATCGCACTGACGCTCTGTTTTGAATGGATAGGACTTATCTTAACCGGCATCACCTCACTTGTCATCGCCCCGTTTTGGGGAAGTGGTGACTGGACAGGTTGGCTCAGAATCACTGATATAATAATTCCACTGATAACTTGGCTTCTTTATCGCCGACTTTGGCAGGGTTCGCTGTCACTCAAACGTTTCGCTGATGCCGTTGTCTTTATTTCTGCTACTCTCGCCGCCTGCACGACTTCCGCCACGGTTCACAGTCTAGGGTTGCTAGCTTGGGGTAAAATACCGCCGTCTACTCTACTACAGAACTTATCCTACAACTGGTTAGGGCAGGCAATGGGTATCCTCGCCGTAGCGCCAACTGCTCTTTTAATTCTCACCCGATTCTGGCAAAATCGAGGTTGGCTTCCTAACTCAGACCAAAAAAGTTCCTCTGTCTGGAGTCTCTGGCTGCATCAATGGCTGGAAATCTTGGCACTGGGGTGCTTAAGTATCGGTATCGCTACCCTCACCGTTTGGGCAACCTTTGATTCCGGCTTGACATTCGAGCGATTATTGTTTATTGGTTTTCTACCGATTCTCTGGGCAGCTATCCGCTTTGGTGCGATGGGTGGGATGCTCTTGGTTAGCTTTTCTATCGCGGTGACAGGGCTAGACTACCTAATTTTTTATCCTAGCGCCCTCTCCCTGTCCCCATTGCCCATTTCCGCAGACATTTTATCTTTGCACCAACTGAGTCTGCTGACGCAAGGTATTGTCAGTTTACTCCTGGGAGCGGCGATCGCACAACCCGAAACCGTTACCGCAAAACCTGCGGCATATAGCGACTATCCCACTCGCGCTCAACTCAATGCTTTATTAACCAAAGCCTATACTCGCTTACAAGAATTTAACCAAAAATTGCGGCAGAGTGAAGAACGATTTCGCACCTCTGTGGAAAGTATGCTGGATTGTTTTGGTATTTATACCGCAATCCGCGATGAATCGGGTGAGATTGTGGATTTTCGCATCGATTATGTTAATGCCGCCGCTTGCCGTGATAACTTTTTAAGCAAACAGCAAATTGGGCAATCGTTATGCCAACTCTTGCCCGCTCATCGGGAAACTGGGCTATTTGCCGAATACTCTCAAGTCGTGGAAACAGGTGAACCCTTAATTAAAGAATCCCTGATTTACGAAGATAATTTTGCTCAGCAACGCCTGCGTCGCGCTTATGATATCCGGGCGACGAAGTTAGGAGATGGCTTTATTGCCACTTGGCGGGATATCACAGAAGGTAAGCAGGTTGAAGCCGAACGGCAACACTTGGCACATCAGGTGCAGCAGCAGGTGGGACTGTTGCAGGGTATTCTTAGCGCCTCTGTGGATCAAATTTACCTCTATGACCGTCACGGCAAATACCTCTACGTCAGTGTATCAGCCGCCAAAGCCTTAGGACGACAGCCCAGTGACATGGTGGGTAAAACCTGGCAAGAGTTGGGTTTACCTGCAACCGTGATGGAATCCTATGATGCTCAACGCCAAGTGGTATTTGAAACCGGGCAAAGCCTGACTGATGAAATCAACTTCCCGACGGTGCAGGGAATCAGACAGTATGAGTACATTCTCTCACCCGTTGCCAATGCTGAGGGTACGATTGAGACAGTGGTGGCTACAGTTAGAGATATTACAGACCGCAAGCAAGCCGAAGTCCAACTCCAAGAACGGGAGGAATTATTCCGTACCTCAGTTGAGACAATGTTGGACTGTTTTGGCATTTACTCCGCCATACGCGATGAATCGGGTGAGGTTATTGATTTTCGCATCGACTATGTTAATGCGGCTGCCTGTAAAAACAACAGTTTAAACCAAAACCAGCAAATTGGTAGGGGACTGTGTGAAATCCTACCCGCCCATCAAGAAACGGGGCTATTTGCGGACTACTGTCAGGTTGTGGAAACTCGACAACCGTTAGTGAAAGAATCGGTTGCGTATGAAGATAACTATGGTCAACAGCGCCTGAGTCGAGTCTTTGATATTTGCATTGCCCCCTTTCGCGATGGGTTTATTGCCACTTGGAGAGATGTGACGGAACGCCAGCAAACCCAAGCTGAACTTTATCGTCGCCAACAGGAATTCCAAGCCCTGGTGGAAAATTCTCCGGATATTATTTGCCGATTTGATCAAGACTTAAGTTTTATGTATGTCAACCCAGCCATAGAAGCGGTAACGGGATTGTCACGCCAAAGTTTTCTGGGCAAAACTTATCAGGAATTAGGCATCCCAGAACCCATAAGTACCCACGGGCAAACCACGCTGCGTGAAATATTTGCCACGGGACAAGAGCAAATTCCGGAGTTCAATTTCCTCACCCCCGATAATACAACTCGATACTATCAAGCCCGGATGGTGCCGGAATTGGCGGAAGATGGCATCGTTGAATCAATCTTGGCTATTGCCCGGGATATCACTGATATTAAACTTGCAGAAGCAGAACGCAATCAGCTACTGGTGCGGGAACAGGAAGCCCGTTCGGTGGCAGAAGCGGCGAGTCGAACTAAGGATGAGTTTTTAGCTATAGTATCCCATGAATTGCGATCGCCTTTGAACGCAATTTTGGGTTGGGCGCAGTTACTTCGCATCCGCCAGTTGGATGCACAAAAGACAAATCGCGCCCTTGAGACGATTGAACGCAACGCCCAAGCCCAAGCCCAACTGATTGACGATTTACTGGATATTTCGCGGATTATTCGCGGTCAAATTCGCCTGAATATCTGTCCCACGAATCTGGTTGGTGTGATTGAAGCGGCGCTAGATACGGTGCGTCCCACGGCGACGGATAAACAGATTCAAATGGACTCCCGGCTTAATGCTTCTGGGGGTTGGGTTTCGGGTGACCCCAACCGCTTACAGCAAGTGATTTGGAACCTACTCTCAAATGCGGTCAAGTTTACCCCAGAAGGGGGACGAGTTGAGATTCATTTAGAACCAGTGGATCAATTTGCTCAAATCCGGGTCAAGGATACGGGTAAAGGAATTAATCCAGAGTTTTTGCCTCATATCTTTGAAAGCTTCCGCCAAGCCGATAGCACCACAGCCAGAAAACAAACCGGCTTAGGATTAGGATTAGCGATCGCGCAAAATCTGGTGAAACTGCAAGGTGGTACGATTCACGCTGAAAGCCCCGGAGAAGGACAAGGGGCGACGTTTATTGTCAAGTTACCTCTTTTGGATGATGACAACAAAAAAATGAATGCTCACGATGGAATTGATTCATCCTTGAACTTTGACGCCTCACTCCTAAGTCGGATACGAGTCTTAGTCGTCGATGATGATGCAGATACCCGTGAATTCTTGATCGCCCTTCTGGAACAGTACGGGGCAATGGTAACTGCAACAGCATCCGCAACTGAAGCGCTGGAACGGCTACAACAAATGAAATATGATCTGCTACTGAGTGACATTGGTATGCCCGGTGAAAATGGTTACAGGCTGATTCGCCAGATCAGGGCGTTACCGTTAGCCCAAGGGGGACAGATGCAGGCGGTGGCTGTCACCGCTTATGCTAGAGAAGAAGACCGTATGCAAGCCCTATCAGCAGGCTTCCAGATGCACATCTCTAAGCCGATTGAACCGAGGCAATTACTCAAGGTCATTGTCCGGCTAGCTGGAAGAACTGCCAGCACGCGAGATTTCCTCAATTGATTTGATGAACACTACGATCACTTATGGTACAGCATAAGCCCCACCAAAAAACCGATAATTAAGCCTGATGTATGACCCGTGAAACTTACCTGAGGAATTGATAGGTCAAAGACGACTTGAAAGGCAATAATAAATAAAATAAACCGCAAACGACGAGAGGCTAAACGCGATTTTTCGCGCCGCCATCCCTGAAGTAAAATAGCCGCCGTTGCGCCCACAATTCCCATCACTGATCCGGATGCCCCAACCACAAATTGCGCCTCAGAGTATCCAAAATGAGTGGCTAGAGATACCACCACCATCGAACCTATACCACTAATCAAGTAGAGCAGCAAATATCGCCACCCAGAGAGGGCATATTCGACAAAGGGTCCAAGGATATAAAGACCCAGCATATTCATTAATAGATGCGTAAATCCAAAGTGCAAAAATGTTGATGTCAATAATCGCCACCAAGCACCGTCGAGAACTTCCTGTGGCACTAATGCTCCGAGAGCATATAAAACCTGCTGATTTTCACTTCCGCCCAAGTGAATTTCCAATCCAAACACGATCAGGTTTAATCCAATAATTCCCCAAGTCGTATACGCTCTAGAACCCAGAAACCGTTCTCTAGAACCGTATCGCACCTGATGTTGAAGATTGAGTGTAAGTTGCGCTAAAATCTGCCGAGAATGTTGAGTTAAAACAGCATCAGGGTTGACAGGTGATTGGGATAAACGAGCTTGGATAGCATGGCGGTAGAGTCCAGTATGGCGGTTAGAAATAGCCCACAGTTGCTGACGCGCCCCCTCTACCTCTCCCGCCGCCCAATCCGTCGTAGCCAGCCAAAATCGGCGAATGTAATTTGGATAAAATGCTAAGGGTCCAGTGAGCAATTGTGCGACTTGGGCTTTTTGACCGCAAAAGGCAAAGGCAAATAAATAAGCTTGACTCTGATTGATGCCGCGATCGCTTTGTTCTAAGATAGGTTCAAACCGTTCGATTTGTGCGAGCAAGCCATTTATGTCCCCCATTTCTGCCAACGCTCGCAGGTAGTACAGGATTAGACTGGGATCATGTTCTAGGGCGCTCTGTGATACGTTGGTTTCAATCCACTCCCGCAACTCTTGCCAACGCGCCTCCATTTTGTAGAGGGTGGCGATGGTGTGTCGCACCAGAGGACGATTGGTGGTTTTGTCGCGATTGATAATCGCCGTGGCTTCAGTGGTTGAACCTTGCTTGAGTTGTTCCAGCGTGTCCAACAATTCAGAAAATTGACGCCAATTCTGGGCGGGGTGCAGCCAGCAGAGGAGTTTACCCAGTCGGCTAGCCAAGCCAAAGCGTTCCTGATATGCCAATTGATTCATGAGTCTAAACCCTAGAATCGGCATTAAAATCAACAACCCCCATAATCCCCCGCCAATCCAACCTGCATTCTCTGGAGTGAGGACATACAAGACAGCAGTTGTGGCTAACACCAAACCGGAAACAATCATCCAGCTATGGATGTAGGGGGCTGAATCTGAAATCCTAGCACGGCGCATTCCGACGATAATGTTCAGAATGCAAGAGGTGCAGACAATCCAGAGGAGTAACTGATTAATATCCATTTCTGGCGATTTGCGATCAGGCGGGGAGGAGTAGGCGACGTTCACCTTTTCCAGGATACGTGACGCTCCTACGCTGACCTGAGTACAGGTACAGCGTAGGCTTCTCAGACACCTCGAAGGGTGTGGAGAACTTCCTTGGAGGTACTATCAGTAATAGAACCAACTATTACGATGCCACCTTTGCGGCGTTTTATGCTGGGGAACACGTCCAGCCCCAGCCTCTTAATGTTGATAGCTGCATTAATGTCTCTATCAACCAAGAGCTTCTCAATATCATCCCAGTATTCTCGTACACTGCAATCCGTAAACACAAATTCATCACGGTACGAGAGTAACAGGGAACTATATGCAGGATTCTTTGCAACCACTTTGGCTCCAGCTTTTCCAGCTATGTGACCCAGGATTTCAAAGAATTGTCCAAATGCTGCATCAGCCCACGACAAGTTTAGTCCAGATTTAGCTGATTGCCCATTTTTGGTGTACGCCCCTGTTTCATCTTGTTTAGGAGCGTTGCGACGGACAAGACCTTTCAAGTTAAGGTCTTCATGGAAAAATACTTTCTTGCCAGTCCTCACTAATTTGTGGGCAGTTTTGTACTGGAAATCCTTCCTTGCCCTAGCTATCTTTTGATGTTGCCTTCCTTCTCTTATAGCTAGCCTACGTCTAGAAGCAGAACCTTTCTTTCTCAAGTTCTTTTTATTAGATATTTGGGCTAACTTCTCTAGACTGTTGCGTAGAACCTTAAGTGAAGGAAGTTTGGTATTCTCCGATGTTGCCAGGTAATCATCTTCATGGAGAACAGCATCTAAACCCATTGAATTATCCCAGTTGGGAATAAACTCATCATGGGTTATAGTGGGAACAGTTATATCTTCGAGACGGAGATTGACAAACCAGCCATCATTTTTCTTGATAAACTGCAACTGTTTAAGAACAGCGCCATCTCGAATGTGACGGTGTGACCGAATCTTGATTAAACCAATCTTGGGGACTTTGATGTAGAGGTACTTGCCGCCAACAGAACATGAATGTAGTTCTAGTCCAGCCCCTTCAATTACAAATGAACGGAATCTGGATTCGGATTTAAAGCGAGGTTTTCCACTTCGCTTTCCCGTCGAGTCACCAGCAATAAATCGCTCAAACGCTTTATCAACGCGCTGGCAAACTTCCTGTAGCGTATTTGCTGGAACTCTTGAAAAATCTAGTATTTGCCCAGACCATTGCACTACAATGGGTTGCTTTTTGAGTTCTGGCAATTGTTTCTTCTGATTGTAATAGTTTGGCTTTTCCCTCAATTCGGGTAAGTGCGTTACCAGAGGGCAAGCATCAACGGGAGAGCGATTACACTCCCACCAGTCGAACCTGTCGCCTAGTTGTCGGTTATACCAATACTGGCAAGTCCGAAGCCAGAGATTTAACTCTAGTTTCTGTGACGTTCTTGGAAGTGCCTTGTACTGGTAGGTATATTTCATGCCATTATTGTACAGGGAATTCATTTACTTGGACTTTGGCAAAACTCACGGAATCTGTTAACTTTCGTCTCACCCTACAATAAAAGCAAGTTTGGCGGCGATATTGTGAAATGTCAGCCCGAACACAAAACGATGTGTTTAGGGATTACATAAGGACAAAGCCCAAGAAAATGTCAAAGAAAGGGGTGTCGAACCCCCTCCTTTGACCCGCATTCCTCAAGGGCACTGAGGCTTCCCTTGATTAGAGTGGAATCCCATTTCAATGTCCGCCTTCTTCTTTTCTTGAGATAGCTACTAACTCCTTTCTTGTTTGTCACTCTATAGCTAATTTATTTTTTTGAAAAGAGTTTTGCCGTATCTTTACGGAATCTTTATATCGAAAGCCTTTGTCTTCATCAATGCTTCATAAATCAGATGTTAAACTAGGTATATTTGCCTAGTTTAATAGTCTTGGTCAAAGTCCTTGATTGGGGTTGGGTTAACGGAAAAATCACTATTGTTTAGAGCATCTTGGGAGTGGAAGCTGAGTGTGGGGCGTGGGTTTAGTGTAAACCTATATATCGAAACTATATATTATAGGACTTACGCTTTCTTGACGGCACAGGCGCTACCTGTAGGGGCTCTTTCATTGCCGTGTCCCTACCATAAATGGCGTTTGTGCGTAAGTCCTGTATTAGTTATAACTGTTGGCAAAACCCAGAAATTAACGATGACTCAACCGAAAATCGCTCCCTACGGTTCCTGGAACTCTCCGATCGCAGCCGAACTCATTGTGGCTGGTACGATTGGCTTAGGTAGTATTACCCTAGATGGTACGGATACCTACTGGATAGAAGCACGACCCATGGAAGCGGGACGTAATGTGATTGTACGCCGTCAGGTGAATGGCGCGATCGCAGATATTACCCCCTCGGCTTTTAATGTGCGTACTCGCGTTCACGAATATGGGGGTGGTGCTTACGCGGTTAAAGATGGCATTATTTATTTTGCTAATTATAAAGATCAGCGCCTTTACCAGCACACAAGTGATGCAGAACCCCAACCCATCACCCCAGAGTCAGCAGGAACTCTGCGCTATGCTGATATGGTGATTGACTCCCAGCGACAACGGCTGATTTGTGTGCGCGAAGATCACAGCAGTGAGGGTGCACAACCCGTTAACACGTTAGTCAGTATTCCTTTAAATAATAGTGACGCTATCCAAATTATCGCTACAGGAAATGACTTCTACGCCTCACCCCGCTTAAGTCCGGATGGTTCTCAGTTAGCCTGGTTGAGTTGGAATCATCCCAATATGCCATGGGATGGGACACAATTGTGGGTGGCGCCGATTCAAGCAGATGGATTATTAGGTGAAGCCAAATGTATTGCAGGTGGAGTTGAGGAGTCAATCTTTCAACCGGAATGGTCACCCGATGGCACATTATACTTCGTTTGTGATCGGACAGGGTGGTGGAATCTTTATCGCTGGAATCAGAACCAGGTAGAATCACTTTGGGAAATGGAGGCTGAGTTTGGTCTTCCCCAGTGGGTGTTTGGTATGTCTACTTATGGCATCTCATCGCGCGATCGCCTAATCTGTGCCTATACTGTCCAAGGTCGATGGCGCTTAGGAAGTATTGATCTACAGACGAAACAATTAAACCCGATTGAAACCCCTTATACCAGTATTTCATCGGTGCAAGTGACAGAAAATCGCGTCGTCTTTATTGGCGGTTCTGCAACTGAACCCACCGCCGTGGTACAACTAGACGTAGCCAGCCAACAGATAGAGGTTCTGCGTCAATCGACAACATTAGACATAGATAAAGGATACCTCTCCATACCCGAGGCGATCGCCTTTCCCACCGAAAACGGTCAAACGGCTTACGGCTTCTTCTATCCCCCTCAAAACCAAGAATATCAAGCACCCGAAACCGAGAAACCTCCCCTGATTGTCAAAAGTCACGGTGGACCGACTGCATCTACATCCAGTACCTTTAATCTAAAAATCCAATATTGGACAAGTCGCGGCTTTGCCTTCTTAGATGTTAACTATGGTGGAAGTACAGGGTATGGACGCGAATACCGCCAACGCCTCCAGAATCAATGGGGAATAGTCGATGTCGATGACTGCGCCAATGGTGCAAAGTACCTCGCTGAACAAGGATTCGTCGATAGAGAACGTTTAGCGATCGCAGGGGGTAGCGCTGGGGGTTATACTACATTAGCCGCTCTTACCTTCCGGGATATCTTTAAAGCCGGGGCGAGTTATTACGGCGTCAGCGACTTAGAAACCTTAGCCACCGATACCCACAAATTTGAATCTCGTTACCTGGATGGGTTAATTGGTGCCTATCCTGAACGCAAAGACTTGTACAAAGCGCGATCGCCTATTCATTTTACCGACCAACTGTCCTGTCCGGTGATTTTCTTCCAAGGGTTAGAAGATAAAGTGGTTCCCCCCAACCAAGCCGAGACGATGGTAGAGGCGTTAAAAGCCAAGGGATTACCCGTAGCTTATGTCACCTACCCAGAAGAACAGCATGGATTCCGAAGGGCACAAAACATCAAGCGCACCTTGGAAGCCGAGTTATACTTTTATTCGCGGATATTCGGTTTTGAGTTAGCCCAACCCATTGAACCCGTCGAGATCGACAATTTTTAACTCCCATCAAGGGTTGTAGAGACGTTGCATGCAACGTCTCTACACAGTGGGATTATTTATAGGCTTGACTATTGCTATTCATACCTCGTAGGGGAAGTTGCTACCCTAGAAACATTAAGACTTAACACTCTATCCCAGAGGTCTAGCCATGAGCAACCGGGAAACCCGAGAACTTGTCCATCAAGAAACCAAAGCACTTGCCCGTGAAGTCAAAACCCAGGCTACCATTTTAGGCGGACTTGTCGCCGTGATGTGGGGTTTAGAACTCATTGATTTAATCATTTTCCAAGGCGCACTGAACCGCTATGGTATTTTCCCCCGTCAAATTATCGGGTTAAGGGGTATACTATTTGCTCCGTTTCTCCATGGTGGTTTAGGTCACCTAATTGCCAATACTATCCCCTTTCTCACTCTAGGCTGGTTTGTCATGTTACAAGAAACCAGCGACTTTTTTATTGTTACCGCCATCACCATGGTTGTCAGTGGTTTAGGGGTTTGGCTAATCGGTTCTTCTGGTGTTCACATTGGCGCTAGCGGTCTAGTTTTTGGCTATCTTGGTTTTCTGCTGTTGCGTGGCTATTTTCAACGCAATGTTCCCTCTATTTTACTCTCACTTATCGTGGGATTTCTCTATGGAGGAGCAATTTGGGGTATTTTACCAACGGTTCCCGGTGTATCCTGGGAAGGGCATTTATTTGGCTTTATTGGTGGAATTATTGCCGCACGCCTGTTGTCTCAGCGCAAGAGATGAGGGATGGGGAAGTAGAGACGCGCCATGGCGCGTCTGGGAGATGGGGAGATGGGGAAGATGGGGAAGATGGGGGAATTAATTCAAAATTGGATCAGGGCGGGTTTAGTTACATTTGGGTTAAGTAAGAAACGATAATAGTGAAACCCGCCCCTACACACCGCCACCGAATGACGTGAAGGGTCAATACGTTTCCAATTATTAATGGCAAAACAAAAATTTCCTTATCTGGTGGGTTCCAAATGGACAGCGACTCAACAAACCTGGGGTTGGCGACATTTTCAAGTGGTCAACCGCAAAAATCAGGGTCAATGGGTTTTTGCTGAAATGGTGGCTTCTTGTGACCCTACTGTTCGCTTTTGGCTTAATGCTCAACAGTTTAAAGACCGTTCTCTGTGGAAACCAGGTTGGCAGTCTTTACAAGAAATGAAGGAACTGGCAGAGGATGAACTATGATAGAATATCATGTCCGCCGAAACAGTTATCATTTCCTTTTAACGGACAACAATAGCTCCTTCCCTTGAAGACCAAACTGTAAAGAGTGAACTACCTATAAAAATACCCTTTCTCAGGTGATTTATCATGAAAATTAATTCGTCAAAGTGGTTTGTTGCCCTAGTTTTTGTTATTTTTCCTTTGAATTGCGCGGCTTCTAGCACGGGTAGAATCTGCCAATATGATCCTGAGTCTGGTCAACCTAATCCTTTGGGAATGAGGGCATATATTACCATTACAGAAGACGAGGGAAGTACAATTGTTACCTATGAACAGTTTCCCTCAAATGTTGCTGAAAATATTTCCCTGACAACGAAACGAGAACTCACGTTTCATGATACCCCCTTGGACACAGCACGGGTGGTTCTCCTGCAAAACAAGAATTACTATTCTGAGTTAGTTGGCTATGATGACCCCGAAGGATTTGCACCCGTTAATGAAGTATTAACCTGTGAGTCAAAGTGATGGGATCTTATAAAGACATTTGGGAGCAGATGCATTCGTAGGGGCTCTCGCTTATGCGCCCAAATGTCTCGGTTTTATGCCAATATTCCAGCGCATAAGCTTCGCCAAATCCCCAAGATGCATTCGTAGGGGCTCTCGCTTATGCGCCCAAATGTCTCGGTTTTATACCAATATTCCAGCGCATAAGCTTCGCCAAATCCCCATGGATAAGCAGGGGTTTCTACCAGGATTTACCGGAAAAGAATGAGATGAAACGGTTATTAATTACAGGTATTAGTGGCTTTTTGGGGTGGCATATTTGCCAATTGTCTAAAGGCGAATGGAATGTTTATGGAACTTGCTTTTCTAAGTTGATTAATAGTCCAGGTATAAACACAATAAAGGTTGATTTAACCAATTTCCCGGAACTAAAACAACTTTTTCAAGACATTAAACCTGACGCCGTTATTCATACCGCTGCTCAATCCAATCCTAATTTTTGCCAGATGCATCCCCAGGAGACAGAAGTGATAAATGTTATAGCATCTGGTAATATCGCGGGACTTTGTGCGGATTATGGCATTCCTTGTGTATTTACATCTACTGACTTGGTATTCAATGGTTTAAACCCACCCTATCCGGAAACTGCTCCGGTTTCGCCAATTAGTTATTATGGAGAACAAAAAGTTAGGGCTGAGAATATAATGTTAACCCGTTATCCTCGGACAGCAATTTGTAGAATGCCTTTAATGTTTGGTCAGGCGACACCAACAGCGACTAGCTTTATCCAGCCATTTATTGACATTTTACAATCGGGAGGGGAGTTAAAATTATTTGTTGATGAATTTCGCACGCCTGTGAGTGGAACCACCGCCGCTAAAGGGATATTATTAGCCCTCGATAACATTCAAGGCTACCTACATCTGGGTGGAAGGGAACGGATATCACGCTATGACTTTGGTCGTCTCTTGGTTGATGTGTTAAAATTACCTAAAACCGGATTAAACTATTGTAAACAAGCCGAGGTAAAAATGGCAGCGCCAAGACCTCCAGATGTTTCTTTGGATAGTTCCAAGGCGTTTGCATTAGGATATAATCCTTTATCCTTGCCAGAAGAATTAGAGGCATTGCGGGGGAGGTTGTAGAGACGTAGCATGCTACGTCTCTACAGGGTTCAAATAGATAGATATTAGGGGCGCAAGATTTGCGCCCTTGGCGATGCACCACATAAAACCCGGAAATTACTTTCCTATAGATTAGGATTACTAGTTGACTTTATTCTTCTTTCTCGAATTCTCTTGCTTGAGTACGAATCCAAAGCCTAATGCGGCGGCTGAACCAAGGAGTGTCAGGGGTTCAGGAACAGAAGGAACTTTAGTTAGTTGGTAGGAGACAGAGCCAGTTAAATTTCCATTTGCCAAAGTGGCTTGTCCACTTGCCATATCACCAATGTCCTGGGGCAGTGGCAGTATGTTAAACAGAGTGAGACTCTGAGAAGACGTACTGAAAAGAATATTGGTTTGGGAGCCATCAGTGACAAATTGCCCTTGATTAAATTTGATATTCCCCAACTTTAGAGCAACTGATTCAATTGCATCCATTGAATCGTTCGTGGTGAAGGAACCTGCAGCTGCATTTATTGTTGTTGAACCACCCAGTATGTCTGAATTAACTGGGATATCATGGATGTCTACACTAAATCTCATTGAAGCGGCTGTAGCGGGTGATACATTAGCTAGGCTGACGGTAGCAGCAGTAGTAGCAACCGTCAAGGCAGCAAGTGAGGTAAATTTCATAAATTTTGTCATGGAATCGCACTGTATGAAGTAGGACAGTTGTCACTCTTAATTAAACGACTGCTAGATAGATATAACATCTATCTTCAGGAGTAGAGCAACTTAGTTATTGTATTGACTTATATTGGGTGAGTCAATCTAATTTGTTAGGTTTTCCTGAAAATAATAATAATTGTTACAAAACAATCGAATTATTGAGATCTTGCCGGGGGAGAATCTCCCGTACCTCGTGGGATTATAAAAAAAATATTATTAAGTGTTATTCTGTAGGGTATAAGGGTTTTAGATTAAGAAAACCTAAGGACAAAACTTTCTTTTTGCCCAGAAGAATAAAGATTGAACAAGGTTTAAGTTATTGACAGTTTGATGTCAGGTGCATAATTTCTACGGGGAGTCGCAAAATAATTTTTGCCATACGAGACAAACCAAATTTAATTTTAAGCGATCGCGGCAACTCTTGCCAGGAAACCGGGACAAAGCCAAAGCGCCTGTAGAACTGGGCTAAGCGTGTCCCCAAGCATTCCAGATAAAGGGGAAAGCTGGCTTGGGCAATCAGATGATGCATCAGCAGGGTTGCCAAACCGCGATCGCGCCACTCTGGGGCGACAACCAAACTGCCCAACTCTTGAGCGTCAGCAAACTGGCGTAACTGTCCACAAGCCACCACCTGTCCCTGACATTCAATCACCCAGAATTGCTGCCATCGTAACTGCGTCGGATCAAGTTTTGCCCCCAGTACCAATCGGAAAATCGCGCCCCGATCCCCAGAATAGGCGCGTCGGAGGACACAGTTGGCGGGTAGAGTTGGCTGACTCGTATGCATGTAGGATGATTTAATAGGGTGAGATCGCTGAGTTTAATGGTTCGAGAGTACCCGAAACCTGATACATTTACCGAGTATCGGCAAGCACAATTTATGGATCGACTATGAAAGTCTTGGTTATTGGTGGCGATGGTTATTGTGGGTGGGCAACCGCCCTGCATCTATCCAACAAAGGATATGACGTCGGGATTATAGATAGCCTGGTGCGCCGTCATTGGGATATGACACTGGGTGTAGAAACACTGACGCCAATTGCACCGATTCAGCAACGCCTCCAGCGTTGGCAGGATCTGACGGGAAAATCCATTGACTTGTTCGTGGGTGATATTACCGACTACGATTTCCTGATTAAATCCCTGCATCAGTTTGAACCCGAGGCAATCGTTCACTTTGGTGAACAACGATCTGCCCCATTTTCCATGATTGACCGGGAACATGCGGTACTGACTCAGGTAAATAATGTCGTAGGGACGCTGAATATTCTGTACGCCATGCGACAAGACTTCCCCGATTGCCATTTGGTCAAACTGGGGACGATGGGTGAATATGGAACGCCGAATATCGATATCGAAGAAGGCTATATCACCATCGAGCATAATGGACGCAAAGACACCTTACCCTATCCCAAGCAACCCGGTAGCTTCTACCACCTCAGCAAAGTCCACGACAGCCATAATATCCACTTTGCTTGCAAAATTTGGGGGTTACGGGCAACAGATCTCAATCAAGGCGTCGTCTATGGTGTCTTAACCGAAGAAACGGGTATGGATGAGATGCTGATAAACCGCCTCGACTACGATGGCGTTTTCGGTACCGCCTTAAACCGTTTCTGTATCCAGGCGGCGATCGGTCATCCCTTGACAGTATACGGTAAAGGGGGTCAGACGCGGGGCTTTTTAGATATTCGGGATACGGTTCGCTGTGTCGAACTCGCGATCGCAAATCCGGCTGATCCCGGTCAATTCCGTGTATTCAACCAGTTCACGGAAATGTTCAGTGTGGGCGACTTAGCCGTGATGGTGAAAAATGCTGGAACCCATTTAGATATCGATGTGGATATTCAGCACCTCGATAACCCACGGGTTGAGTTAGAACAGCACTATTTCTACGCCAAAAATACTTGCCTGTTAAGTTTAGGACTCCAACCCCACTACCTATCTGATTCCCTGATCGATTCCTTACTTAACTTTGCCAGCAAGTACAAGCACCGTGTAGATGAAAAACAAATCTTACCCAAGGTGTCTTGGCGGCGATAAATCTCTAGACTATCGGTCCAGAATTCAGGATTACGCTAGGGAAGAAATAAAACGTCAATGGGAAAAAATAGGAGTTTCGGTGGTTTATGTTCCCGTTTTTTCAACCCAACTTAGTCTAGAACCGCCCACGATGATAACTGAACCGATGGTTTCGGTAAGAGGAACTAGAAAATCTCAGTTTCCTCTTACCCCATCCCATTTGTGATGGGAAATACTTATTACCAAACGTTGTCTCAATCTCCATCCTCGACAATGCGTGACTTATCCATTGCCCAAGCCGCAGAAAACAGACATCGAATCAATTGTTTGGCTGAAGTTGTGGGCGTTTTATTAGGGGGAATCATCGCGGCTATCGGCATTCATGGACTCTGTACCTTACCGCAAAAACACAATGAACGCTCTTAGTCCTTATAGCTGTCGCCATAAAGATTAAGACAGATATAATGGCTGAAACGACCCAATACCAGTAAGAATCCTTCTGCCTTTTGCAATAACACTCCGCACACGGTCACACGATTATGCGAATTGCCTTATTCACTGAAACCTTTTTGCCAAAAGTTGATGGAATTGTCACTCGACTGCGGCACACGGTTGACCATTTACAACGCAATGGTGACGATGTTCTGGTTATTTGTCCCGATGGTGGACTCACTGAACACAAAGGTGCCAGAATTTATGGCGTTTCGGGTTTCCCATTACCTCTATATCCAGAACTGAAACTGGCATTACCTCGACCCGCGATTGGCATGGCTTTAGCCGAATTTAAGCCAGATGTGATTCATGTGGTGAATCCGGCGGTATTAGGGTTAGGGGGACTGTATTATGCTAGGGTGATGCAAATTCCTTTAGTCGCGTCCTATCACACCCATTTACCCCAATATCTTCAGCATTATGGGTTAGGGATGTTAGAACCAGTGATGTGGGAATTAATTAAAGCCAATCACAACCAAGCCCAGCTTAATTTATGTACCTCGACGGCGATGGTTGAGGAATTGAGAGGGCGCGGGATTCAACGATTGGATTTGTGGCAACGGGGTGTGGATACCGAGACATTCCATCCTAGTTTGGCATCTGAAAAGATGCGATCGCACTTGTCCCAAGGACACCCGGAAAGTCCCTTGTTGCTTTATGTTGGGCGTTTATCGGCAGAAAAGGAAATTGACCGGATTAAACCGGTTCTCGAATCCATCCCCGGTGCGCGTTTGGCGTTAGTGGGAGATGGACCCCATCGCAGCGCCTTAGAAAAACATTTTGCCGGAACCCCAACCCATTTTGTTGGTTATCTTACAGGTGAACCTTTAGGTTCTGCCTTTGCGTCGGCGGATGCGTTTATTTTCCCCTCCCGTACCGAAACCTTGGGATTAGTCTTGCTAGAAGCGATGGCGGCGGGGTGTCCGGTAGTGGCGGCGCGTTCGGGTGGGATTCCTGATATCGTCACTGATGGGGTCAACGGCTACTTATTTGATCCGCAAAATGAACAAGGCGCGATCGCGGCGACTCAACGTCTATTCCAGGAACAAACCGAACGGGAAACCTTACGCCAAAACGCCAGGGCGGAAGCCGAACGCTGGAGTTGGTCAGCCGCAACCCGTCAGTTACAACAGTATTATCAAGGCGTGGTTTTGTCGCGATCGCTCTTAACGGCGGCTTAATTAGGGCGTGGTTTTGTCGTACCTCTACCGCATCAGAGTGCCATGTCCCTAAACTGTGGTAGGGGCACGGCATTGCCGTGCCCTCTTATATCTGTGCAAATATTATTATTCTCTAATGTTGAGAATTATTTAAGGGCGAATCCGAAGGCTCAGCCAGCAAGAATCCCTCTGGACATCGGGTGAAGACCCAAGGATGAGACAATAGAGGCAACAGGTAAGAGGAAATGACAAAGGACAAAGCATAAATGACAAATAACAACTCAGGCAGATAAATTTGTCTAAAATTGAGATTGGTCTAAACTAACGGAAAAAGGAAGCGTTTTTCAATTTTCACCGATATCGCTGTGCTTATTTGTTTTACCCAGACTGCATTCCTCAACCCGACGTGCATGAGAGCACGTCTGACAGCCAGAGCCAAAAGTAGCTGTTGAACAGCGAATACTATGACACTGTCTAATGCCGGTAGCGTTCTTGCTACATTGACTCAGTTAACCCAACTCAATCGCACTAGCGTCCTAACTCATCGAGTTAAAGACCTCTCCCTTCCCGAATTTATCTGCTTACTGGACTTCATCACCGCTGAATTTCAGCAATTTCTGCGAGCGCTGGAAATGATTAACCATGAAGCGCTCGAAACCATGCTGGAACAGGTGATGGAGGCATTTACTCTAAAAATTGGTCAACTCCTGCAAGCTGAGCGTACAACTATCTTCCTGGTTGATGGTGACAAAGACCAGCTTTGGGCAAAAATTCCCTCTGGTGAGGACAACGCCGCCAAAGAAGTTCGCATTCCCCTGACGGTGGGTTTAGCGGGTCATGTGGCGACGACGGGTGAATCGCTCAATATCACCGAAGCCTATAACCACCCCTTGTTTAATCCGGAAGTTGACGAGTCTCCCGGCTATCATACCGATTCCCTCTTGTGTATGCCCATTGTCAGCAGCAATAAAAAGATTGTCGCTGTAGTACAGCTATTGAATAAAGCTGGGGGTGTACCGTTTGACGAAGAAGATGAACAGCGCTTCCGTGACTTTGCCGCCTCTATTGGCATTATCCTGGAAACTTGCCAATCATTCTACATGGCAGCCCGGAACCAACGCGGCGCCGCTGCACTCCTAAAAGCAACCCAGTACCTAGGTCAAAGTTTAGACCTAGAAGCCACACTGCGTCTAGTCATGGATCAAGCGCGGGAGTTAATGCAAGCAGACCGCTCTACGTTATTTATGCTAAGTAAAGATACTGGGGAACTGTGGAGTAAAGTCGCGACGGCTGATGGCAACAAGATGATGGAAATTCGTATCCCAGCCAATCGGGGGATTGCGGGTTACGTGGCGTCTACGGGTCAACCGTTGAATATTGCCGATGCGTATAAAGATCCTCGGTTTGATCCGACTACAGACAGAAAAACAGGCTATGTGACTCGCAATCTTCTCTGTATGCCCGTCTTTAACTCGGTTGGGGATTTAATTGGTGTAACTCAACTGATTAATAAGCATCAAGGTAGCTTCAGCACCTCCGATGAAGAGTTTATGCGGGCATTTAATATTCAAGCCGGCATTGCCCTGGAAAATGCCAAACTGTTTGAGAATGTTCTGATCGAAAAGCAATATCAAAAAGACATCCTGCAAAGCCTTTCTGATGCGGTTATCTCTACCGATATGCAGGGACGAATCGTGACCATTAATGATGCAGCGCTAGGATTACTGGGGTGTCCCTTACAACAAGCCGATAATCGCAATCGTCATTTGTGGGAAGAGAAACTCACGGGTCGCTATGTCTGGGAGGTTGTGCCCATTGAATATCTCCAAGTCCGGTTACAAGACAGCCTAACTACGGGTGCGAAGCATTACCTCCCCGAACAAAATTTAACCGTCGGTCTTTTCCAATGTCCACTGGAAGAGATAGAAAAACCCAATACTCCCCCCTATTGCCAATCGAATGATGATACTCATCTTTATCTCCTCGCTATTCCCAAAAGCGATAACCCTAGAATCTATAGTCTCTGGAATGAAGCTCCCAGTCTTGTTCCTACCTCATCCTATCTATCTTCATCCTATCTATCTAAAGAGCAAGTCCAACCCATAGAACGGAGTATTAATTTGACGGTCAATCCGTTAACGAATCCCCAAGGAACAGTGCGAGGGGGTTTAGTTGTATTAGAAGACATTAGTCGAGAAAAGCGGCTGAAAACAACGATGTATCGCTACATGACGCCAGAGGTAGCGGATGAAGTCTTGGCGTTAGGTGAAGATGCACTGATGCAGGGGAGTAAAAAAGATGTCACCATTTTATTTTCAGATATTCGGGGGTATACAACTTTAACCGAAAACTTGGGAGCGTCGGAAGTTGTTTCACTGCTGAATAAATACTTTGAAACAATGGTCGAATCGGTCTTTGAGCATAAAGGGACTTTAGATAAATTTATTGGTGATGCGCTAATGGCAGTTTTTGGCGCTCCCTTGGCGTTAAAAGAAAATCATGGCTGGATGGCGGTTCAGTCGGCTTTAGATATGCGCTGGCGCTTAGCCAAGTTTAATGAACCTCGGATGAAAAATCGCCAACCTTTAATTCATATTGGGATTGGAATTAGTTCAGGAGAAGTGGTTTCGGGTAATATTGGTTCCCACAAACGCATGGACTATACGGTTATCGGAGATGGCGTGAATCTCAGCGCCCGCCTGGAAAGTATTACTAAAGAGTACGGCTGCGATATTATCATTAGTGAATATACGTATAACCTCTGTCGCCAAAATGTTTGGGTGCGGGAATTGGATAAAATTCGGGTGAAGGGGAAAAATCAAGCGGTTAGCATTTATCATTTGCTTCAAGATATCGACACGCCTCTCAACGATAAAACTCACAAATTTTTAGACCTGTATGCCAAAGGACGTAAAACCTACATGAATCGCGATTTCTCCAGGGCGATTGTGTATTTTGAACAAGCTTATCAACTTGAACCCAATGATAAGCCGGTTTTGATTCACCTCGAACGGGCTAAACATTATCAGGATAATCCACCTCCTGATTATTGGGATGGTGTGCATACAATGACTAGAAAATAGATATAAAGGGGTTTGGTTACCAAACCCCTACGGCGTCTTAACAAATCGTATTAGCAGGGAAACTTATCAGACCTAAAAGAAATTTTAACCATTGTCCTGTATCAACTTTGACAAATTGCCGTCATAATCAATGGATAGGCAAAGAAATGCCAATGCAACCAACAGGAAAATAAGGATATGGGTATAGCTGACTGTTTAATGATTACACTCTTTAGTGCCATAGTTTGCATCTGCTTACCCAAGATGCTGATGGTGATGAGTTCAACGGTTCGTCGAATCCGTAGCTACCTATTTAGTTTTCCTCAAAAAATAAATCCTATCCAGCCCCGTGCAATTAGACATAAAAATGCATCACAACTTGGTTGACACTCACAAACGGGTAAGCGATGCTTGAGAGACAGGTAAAGTAAACCAAAACGTTGTCCCCTCTCCGGGAGAACTAATCACCCCAATTTCGCCTCCGTGTGCTTTAATAATTTGCCGACACAGGTACAATCCCAAGCCAATACCGCTTAAGCTGCGAGAAGACGCGCCGCGATAGTAGAGATCAAAAAGGCGATCGCACTGTTGTTGTTCCATCCCTACTCCATTATCCGCGATCGCACAACGCACCATATCCCCCCCAACAGCACCCTCCACCACCGTCGCACTCAGGGTGAGGTGAATTCCAGGGAGGTTGTGTTTCATCCCATTGGTGATTATATTCTCAAACACTCGCCACAACTGTTTGGCGTCAGCACTCACTAAAGGTAAATCATCGGGAACGTGATTCGTCAACGTCACTTGATTTTTGATCAATAACGGTTGCAACTCTGTGAGAATATCTTGAATAAGTTGACTCAGTTCTAAAGGTTCGCACTCACAGGGAATCCCATAAGATTCAGCCGCGTGAATCTCCAGTAACGAGTTAATTAAATTAAGTTGGCGATCGCTACTTTGGATCATCCGCTCTACAATGGAACGGGGGACAGGGATTGTCAATTGTCCTTGGTCAATTGTCCTTAGTTCTGGGTTTTCCGGAGAAAAATAACTATTCAGTAAATTTTTCAGTACCATTAACATTCCCATCACCGGTGTTCGTAAATCATGGGATACTGCATGTAAGAACACATCTTTGAGTTGATTGAGTTCTTGCAATTCCTGCATTTTTTGCTGCAATTGCGCCGTTCTTTCTTCAACTTGATACTCCAAGTTTGTATTCAGTTCGCTAAGCTGTTGGTATAATCGTCCCTGCTTAATCGCAATCGCCACTTGCGTCGCCAGACGGCGCAGTAACTCCACTTCCAAGGGTTGCCAATGACGCGGGCTTGTGCATTGATGCGCCACTAATAAGCCATACATTTGCTCATCTACGACAATCGCCACGGCTAAGGCGGCTTTCACTTGAAATTGATCCAAATATTTAGCGCGTTCTGGGGAGGTTTCCAAAAGAGCGGTATCGTCAATAACTTGCACCTCGGTATGTTCAAATAAAGCAATTAACTCCTGAAGATACTCGTCATTGTCCACCGCTAAATCCCAACAGGAGGGCAAACTATCCGCCACGGATTCTGCCACGACTTTACCATGCATCGTCCCATCCATATAACTAATCAGCACCCGATCCGCTTGCAGGAATTGGCGGACTTCTGCTACAGTCGTATTCAGAATTTCATTCAGATCCAGTGAGCGGCGAATCCGAGCCGCAATTTCTCCCAACAAGCGATCGCGTTCAGCCGCTTCTCGTAATCGCGCTTCGGCTTGCTTTTGCTCCGTAATATCCCGCACCACAGCTAAAAGATGGGGTTTCCCTTTGTACATAAACCCGGTTCCCCGCACCTCTATGGGAAACGGCGTACCATCGGAACGCAAATCCACTGCTTCCCGCTGAAAAGGAACCCCCTGTCTAACCGCAGTCAGATACTCGTAAAATATGGGATGGGAGTCCGGATGAATAAAGCTTTCGGGATCAAGATGAATAAACTCTGAATAGGAATAGCCATGCATTTGACAAGTGGCTGGATTTACCTCCACGAGTTGTCCATCTAAGTCGCTAATAATTAAACCATCCGTGGTGGCTTCAAAGATTGCCCGATATTGGACTTCACTCTCTTTGAGACGCTGTTCAGCTAATTTACGCTGAGTAATATCATGGGTAAGTGCCAGTAAGCAACGTTCTCCCCTTAAATTAATAATCTCGGCGGAGAGTAAACCGATGAGAATTTCACCCGATTTCGTCCGAAACTCATATTCTTGGTTCGTAATCGCACCGTGCTGCTGCAAACTACGAATCATGCGATCGCGATCATCAGAATGCACCCAAATATTCAATTCCTCAACGGTACGACCAATCACCTCTTGACGTTCATACCCAGAATACCGCCTAAATGTTTCATTGACCTCGATATACCGTCCATCTGCTAAGGTACTAATCGTGATCGAATTGGGACAACAGCGAAAGGCTTTAGCAAACTTTTCCTCGCTCAACCGCAACGCTTCTTCCGTGCGCTTGAGTTCAGTAATATCCACACTGACACAGACAGCCGCTTGACCCTGTTGGTATTTCTGAGCAACTAATAAATAATACCGACAATTATCGTCAACAAAGGTTTCAATTTCTCGGTTGGCTTCCTGGAGTGGATTGGCAAAAAAATGGACGATAAACTCCTTAAATCCGGGGGTAGAATTCATAAACCCCAGTTCTTTCCCCACAAACGCTTCGGGGGATAATCCAAATGTCTTCGCCAGATAACGGTTGACGCCCTGATACTTTAAATCTGTCCCCACCCAAGACACACATCCGGGTACAGCATCTAAAATAGCTTGTAACTGGTCTTTCGCCGCTTGCAGTGACGCGATTAACTGCTGTTCCGTTTCCTGCGCCCGTTGGCGTTCAGCAATTTCTTGGCGCAATTGCTCATTGGTGGCGGTTAACGCCGCTGTGCGTTCAGCGACTCGCTCCTCCAATTGTTCATTCATCAAGCGCAGGGCGTTTTGAGCTAAATGACGTTCGGTGATATCGTGACCAATACAGAGAATACCTGTCACTTGTCCTGAGACATCCATGAGCGCTTTATTCGTCCACCCTACCCAGACGCGACTCCCATCCCGCCGGATATTTTCGTTTTCGTGGTAGCGGTATTGATCCGGATGTTGGATGATGTCTTGAATTAAAGTGGTCAAGTTGCGTCCCGATGTCTCGGTTTCTGGAATAATCGTCTTAGCTGCAGAATGTCCGAGGATTTCTGCTTCCGGATAACCTAAAAACTGTTGGGCAAATTTGTTTAAAAAGGTGATTGTACCTTGAGTATCGATGCGTAAAATTAAGCTATTGGCATTTTCGACGATGTTTCGATAATAAGCCTCTCGCTCTCGCCATACCTGCTCAACCTGTTCTCGTTCAGCAATCTTGCGCCGCAGTTGCTGATTGATCTGTTTTAATTCGTTGATCTCGTCTGAGTTGTCGGGTTGTCCTTGGCTCTCAGGGTAGAATGACAGGGGGATAGGGGCTTGCAGGGGAGAGTTAGGCGAGCGGGGGTGATTATCGCCTCGGTTGTTGACAATGGCTAGCCAGAGCTGTTTGAGCTGTTGATACATCGGCGGCGTTCCGAGAAGGGGAAGTAACTGTAACCAAAAAGTTGGACACCTCTGGACATTGTTGGATATTTTGTCCAGGTGTTGTTGTGTTATAATGAACGCAAGCGAAAACCAAGCTAAAAATCTTAGGGCTTGAGACCCCGTAACAAAGCTTTTAAGAGTAGCGCACCTGTAAGGCAGGCGGTTGAGAAATCCAGCATACCTTAATGGCGCTGAAAATAACGGATTAAAGCAGCAAAGCTTCTCAAATTACTACAATTACTGACTTTGAGTAGGGCGAGTTTCGTCCGATTTTAAGCCTGTGGACTGGTTGAGTGCCGACACCGCCAGGGTGAAGCTCCGAAGCAATCCGGATAATGTCTAACAAGATCCAATGTTGTCTAGCTTTGTCCAAGTGTTGTAGAACGGTTCCCAAAACGTAATGTTCTTCTCACTATACTCTGACAAGTCTCGCCCTGTTTATCCTTTGAGCTCAAACCAACAATTAACCCACCGGGAGACGGTGGGTTAATAGACGTATAAGTTTCATGGAATAATCACCCTGATGAATTCGCTGCTCTCTCGTACCTTCTATGTTATGGAGTTGAGTTAAGCGTCTGTCGATTTAGCCTCAAAGAATCAGATGGCTGACTCAAAATCCCTCCTACACTGTTTTTTTTGCGGTGCGGGCGGGAAGAATCCAGCACAATACTGGCGACAGAACCATCGAGAAAACAGAAACGATCAAAATCATCGATAAAACTTGGCTGAGTTCAGTAGTCATGATCCTTACCTCAATAGTTTTTTATCAGGTTATAGGGCTTTTCTACTTCAAGTTTAACCTTGTTGTATCTCCGACAACAAATTTTACTGTAATTTTATGGTACAGATATCCGCCATTTTTATAATGTAATCTTTATTGATTTTTGTTAAATATTATTCATGAACAGAAAAAAATACCGAGGCGCAATGCTTCAGATGTACCCTGGCACATCTAGAACATGGGAAAGGTAGTGTAGGGGCGGGTTTTACTATTATCGTTTCTGACTTCACCTAGATGCAACTCGCGCCCGCCCCGACGACGTAGAGACGTAGCATGCTACGTCTCTACAGGGTTAGTTCACCAGAACGTCATGGTTTAGAAGCGATAACCCGCACCGGCTTGAATACTAACAGCAGAAGCTGGACTATTTTGATAAGCTTCAATCCCCACCTTTGTATCGCCATAAACAACAAGATTGCGACCAAGTTGAGCTTCAGCACCGACGGTAATAACAGGAGCATTTTTGTTTCCTATAGGTGTGGCATGTTCTTCGGCTTCAACCCAAGAATAACCAGCACCAACGTAAACATTGGCGTTGTTCGTGACAGGAACATCGTAGGAAACAATCGGCATAATGGCGCTGGTATCCTCACTGAATAGAACAGCACCGCGCAGAGAAACTGGCGCTTTTGAAGTTGTTACACGACCTTGAATATTCCCGCCAAATGTTGCCGCATCATTATTGTGTCCACCGTTGGTCACGCCTGCGGCGACACCAGCACCGATATAGTTAGCATCAGTTCCAGTGGGCTTAGCAGATGCCATATCAGCCGATAATAAAACAGGCGCGATCGCGGTAGCGGCTAGGGTTGAAAAGGTAACAAAAGACTTAAGGTTGCGTTTCATAGTAACGTCCATCAATAGGTAGGGTGTAGTGTTGCGTTGTTACTATTCAAGTCGTTTTTAATCGAGTCAATGTTCCAGATTTAGTTTTTTTTTGATTGATTTATTTTTGTAAAAACCTTGGATGCCTTGACAATTAAGCATTTCAGAAAAACCACTTGATTATTTTTCGGTAGCTTTTCCAATAAACATAGAAACAAACGTGAAACTTAGTTAAAATCAATCGAAAAATTATAGTTAGCTTTTGATAATTTGTGAGCCGCCAGTAGACTATTGATTAACTGTCACATTTTTTGTCATTTCGTCCGGATGAGAGTTTCCTCCCCAAGACGGCGGGGAGGGTTCGCATCCCTTACTACAAGCCAAATCCAAAAATGAAGAAAAACCCCCGTTCGTGTTGATCCGGGGGATGATGAAATCAATCGTTTCAATGCATCGATTGCGGGGGCAATTCAGGAATTGCCCCAACAGAGTTCTATTTCACAGAAACCTTAGCACCAGCTTCTTCAAGCTGCTTCTTGGCTTCTTCTGCGGCTTCTTTTGCCACCGCTTCTTTAATTGGCTTAGGCGCAGACTCTACCATATCTTTGGCTTCCTTGAGACCCAAACCAGTCATGGTTCGCACGACTTTCAGAATGGCAATCTTCTTATCAGCGGGAACTTCTTCTAAGATGACATCAAATTCTGTCTTCTCTTCCGGCTCTTCACCCGTAGCACCAGGCGCACCGGGAGCCGCCATTCCGGGCATCATCATCATGCCACCTGCAGGAGCAGCGGCGCTAACGCCAAAGGCTTCCTCAATTTGCTTAACTAATTCCGACGCTTCGATTAACGTCAGGGATTTTAGCTTTTCCAAAATTTCGTCGGTTGTAGCAGACATGAATAAACTCCTTCGTTTGACTTTTTACGTTTGACCCTTTGACTAAGCTCAGGGTAAGCTTTTTAGGTTCCAGGTAGCGGTAGGTACTAGCCACCGCTTTCTTTCTGAGCGGAGAGCGCTTGCAAAACCCGACCCAGTGAGCCAGGAATTTCGTTGATGCTGCGACCCAGGGAAGCAGGAACTTCATTGACACCCACAGCCAGTTGGGTGGCGATGGAATTAATCGCACCCGCAATCTGCCCAATGAGTTCTTCCTTAGACGGCAAGTCAGCAATCGCCTTGATTTGGTCTTGATTCAAGGCTTGACCTTGCATCACGCCGCCCTTGAAGTCGGTTTTTTTGGTGGCTTTCTGGAAGTCCTGATATGCCCGAATTGCACCACCCACATCCTCTTTGATTAACATGAAGGCGGTGGAACCGACCAAGAATTCGGTCATGGGTTGCCAGTTTTCATCATCCTCAACCGCCCGCCGCATCAGGGTATTTTTTGTGACCTTACAAACTGTGCCTGTGGGACGCAGCCGATCCCGCAAATCGGTAATTTGAGCCACGGAAAGTCCCTGGTAGTCAATGATGATGGCGAGTTGGGACTCACTCAAGAGTTGCTTGAGATCAGCAACGACTTCCTTTTTGTTTTCCAGGGTTCTGCCCATTCTTGTTTCACCTCCTTGTTTCCTTTCATAGTTGATAGTTAGAAAATCCTGCCATTAGCCATAACAAAACCCCGGACATGCCGGGGTTTCGCTCTTGTATCTTTAATACCTGTACTTTAGTTTAGATGTACAGTGATAGTGGATACGTCGGGCGCTGACCTCGGCAGGATATTAAGTGATGAACACCTGCTGTCTTTGGTACAAGCCAATGAAATATTGGATCGTCAACAAATCTAACGGTTCACATTAGGCAGCCTCAACCGCTTTCAAGTCCCGTAGCGTCGGGATATCGACTTCGATGGAGGGTCCCATGGTAGCGCTGACAAATATGCTGCGCCAAAAGCGACCTTTCGCCCCTGAGGGACGATTGCGGTCAATCGTTTCCTGTAAGGACTTGAGGTTGACCAGCAAGTCTTCAGCAGAAAATGATGCCTTACCAAACATAACATGAACGATGCCTGTGCGATCGGCACGAAATTCAAGTTTACCTGCTTTGAATTCTTCGATCGCCTGGGTTAGGTCAAAGGTAACGGTACCACCTTTGGGAGAGGGCATCAAACCCCGTGGTCCGAGGAGCCGTCCTAACTTAGCCACTTGGGGCATCATGTCTGGCGTGGCAATCAAAAGGTCAAAATCCATCATCCCATTTTGAATTTCGCCAATTAATTCTTCAGAACCGACAATATCTGCTCCCGCATTACTCGCTTCTGTGACTTTTTCGCCTTTGGCAATGACCGCAACTCGCACCACCTGACCCGTTCCTTTGGGTAGTGATACGGTTGTCCGCAGTTGCTGATCGGTATATTTGGGATCAATTCCCAAGCGGATATGTGCTTCGGCGGATTCGGGGAATTTTGCCGTCGCGGTTTCTTTTAAAAGCTTAAGAGCTTCTATGGGTTCATAAGGTCGCTCTTCAACCTTGCCTTGTAATTCTTGTAATCGACGTGATAGTTTTTTGGGCATTTATCTCTCCTGGGGTGACTAACGAAGCTTCTTACCTCTCCCCCAAATTAGGTTGACAACGGTCTTTGATTGCGGGTTGATTGCACTTAAACCTCAACCCATGGACTATTCTGCGATCGCGACGCCCATATTCCGGGCAGTCCCTTCGACGATTTTCATTGCTGCTTCAATATCATTGGCATTGAGGTCAGGCATTTTCGTCTGAGCGATTTCTTGCAGTTGCGCCCGGGTGATAGTGGCAACGTTTTGCCGATTGGGTTCACTTGCGCCTTTTTCAATACCCGCTGCCTTTTTGATCAGTACGGATGCAGGCGGGGTTTTGAGGATAAAGGTAAAACTGCGATCCTCAAACACCGATATTTCTACGGGAATGACCATTCCTACTTGGTCGGCGGTCTTGGCGTTGTATTCTTTACAAAACGCCATAATATTCACCCCATGCTGACCAAGAGCCGGTCCTACTGGGGGAGCCGGGTTGGCTTTCCCCGCCGGGAGCGCCAACTTAATAACTGCAACGATTTTTTTTGCCATTCTTAGCCTGTTTTTTCCACCTGATTGAATTCTAATTCAACTGGCGTATCTCGCCCAAAAATGGAGAGTAACGCCTTGAGCTTACTGCGTTCGGGGCTAACTTCAATCACTTCGCCTTCAAAATCTTTAAACGGACCCGATAGCACGATGATTTTGTCGCCAACAGCCATGTCTACTTTAATAACTGGCTCTTGTTCTTCGGCGTGCTTAAAGATCCGTTCGATTTCTCCAGGACTCAGGGGTACCGGTTTAACGTGACCTCGCCCCCGTCCATAGCGACGTTTCTGTTCTGCCCCTACAAAATTAATCACATTGGGTGTGTTTTTGACAACCTGCCAGCTTTCATCATCCATGACCATTTCCACCAAGACGTAGCCAGGGAAGACCTTTTCTTCAGAGTGCTGGCGAGATCCATCCTTACGGATTTTCACCGTCGGTGTTTGGGGAATCTGAACTCTTAAGATTCGGTCAGCGACATCTAGGGTTTGCACTCGCTGTTCTAGATTTGTCTTTACCCGCTTCTCACAGCCGGATGCCACCTGAACCGCATACCAACGGGCAGGTGGGGCTTCTTGTAGCTGTGAGTCGCGATCGTATGATTCGTTTGCTGCAAAACTCATCCAAATACCTGTTGTGATGCCCACAAGAATAAGCCATCCACTAAATAGATTAGGGTGGCTGATAGCACGACCATCAATAACACGGCAGCCGATTCGCTAATGAGTTGCTGCCGAGAGGGCCATACGACTTTACTAAGTTCCTCTTTGGTTTCTTGAAGAAACGTTACAACATTAAACCCAGAGGCTTTTTCCTGAGACTCTGTGTCCGTTTTTGTTTTCTTTGCCACAATAAGTTGATTTCCCCCTTCTACTGATTATCAGAGCTGTTCAACCCAGCACTCATAATTCATATTAACCTGCTTCACTCATCAGTGAAGTGGATAAGACTTGGGTAGAACTGCTGATGCTCCCCCAATTTTATATATTTATAACGCGCCCTGGAGGACTTGAACCCCCGACATCAGGTTTTGGAGACCTGCGTTCTACCAACTGAACTAAGAGCGCTTGGGTTGGCTGGTAGAGGTGAATTTATTCCCTTTGCTTTACTGATTGTAACGCAATTAGGGCATGAATACCAAGCCAATATCCAAAAAAAATTTAAATCCCCCGGTCAAAGCGCTGCTTAACGCGAGTCGCTTTACCCACACGCTCTCGCAAATAAAAGAGCTTCGCCCGACGAACCTTACCTCGACGCACGATTGTAATACTGGCAATTCGGGGAGAATGGAGCAGAAAAACCCGTTCTACACCAACACCTTGGAAGACACGCCGCACGGTCATCGTTTGGTTGATACCACCGTGACGCATGGCAATCACAGTACCTTCGTAGGGCTGAACCCGTTCTTTGTTCCCTTCACGAATACGGACGCCGACTCTAACTGTGTCACCAATATGGACTGTCGGTAGGTCGGATTTGAGCTGTTCGGCTTCTATGGAGCGAATAACCTCTTGAGCATGCATAGTTCTTAAAAAAATCACAGCCTATAATCTTAACGCACTATCTGACTAGACGTCTAGTTTTGAGTTTTGAGCGACCGTAGGGGTTTGGTTACCAAACCCCTACGGCGTGGTGAGGATGTCAATTGTGCTAAAATGTAAAGAATTATAGAAAAATGACGATTTTCTCTTGACTCAGGGGAAAACTAGCAGTATGCCAAATGCATTTATGCGACTGGGAGGAGAGTTATGGGTTTCAAAAATATTCTAGGACCACTGTTGATCCTAGCATTGCTGTTTATCACGTTAGGCGATCGCGTCCTACCTGCGCCGCTAGATGATGCGAGCCGCAACACCCGCACCAGCATCAATCAATTTTTAGTTGGGCTATTTCCCGACTGGAATCCCACAAACCCAAATGAACGTACTGAAAAGGAAGTTGATCAATTAGAACAGAGGTAATCTTCTACCGGGAAGGGAGTAACCACTGGGAGAGCGATCGCGCTCCTCACTTTGGGTTTACCATTAGCAGAGGAAAAACGCTATCTACTAGAGATAAATTTCCATGAAATGGTATAATGAACCGCCTGTCTGGAATGAACAAGAGCAAGTAATTACAGTCACGTCAGGACTAAAAACAGACTTCTGGCGCAAGACGCATTACGGATTTATCCGCGATACGGGACATTTTTATTATCAGGACATAACCGGTGATTTTATAGCTGTCGTGAAAATCACTGGACAGTATCAGGAACTTTATGACCAAGCAGGGTTAATGATCCGCGAAAATGATCAGAAGTGGTTAAAGTGTGGAATTGAGTTTGTAGAGGGTGTACAGTATGCCAGCACAGTGGTCACACGAGAGTATTCGGATTGGTCTGTGGTGGGTATCCCAGAAAATCCTAAGTCCTTATGGTTAGAACTACAACGTAGCGGCGGCGCTGTCGAGATTAACTATTCCCTTGACGGCGAACAATTTACAATGATGAGATTAGCTTATTTAACTGAAACAGAAACAGTGCAAGTGGGTTTAATGTGTGCGTCACCGGAACGGGAAGGGTTTCAAGTTGTCTTTGAGGGATTTCAAATCAAGACTCTTTCAGCATAGCGGTTCAAACTAATCTAGTAGTTTTGGAGGACTAATTTATGTTGAATTTAGATAGAATTACGTTTAATCCACGTATCATGGCAGGAGTTGCATGTATTCGGGGAATGCGAGTTCCGGTTTCATTAGTTTTAAATTTAGTGGCAAATGGTAAAACAGTGGAGGAAATTATCGAAGATTATCCCTATTTGGAACCTGAAGATATTCAACAGTCATTGCTGTATGCTGCATGGCTGGCACGAGAGCAGGTTTTCCCTATCGTGGGTGAGAAAGTCGGATGAGATTTTTAGCGGATATGGGTATCTCGCCACGTACTGTTAATTGGTTAAAAGCTGCTGGTTATGATGCCATACATTTAGTTGAAGAGGGTTTGGAACGATTAGCCGATGATGAAATTCTTGTAAAAGCTCGTGAGGAAGGGCAAATTCTTTTAATTGGGTTAATTCGAGTTTATTTGTTGTCATTAGCGCTACGCATTTACCCGTTCATGATAATTGGGGTTTGCTGAATAAGAGGACAAATGTTATACCAAATCCACCTTTATTACCCCCTTTTGCCAAGGCGATTGAAATCGCTGCTACACAAACAAAGTCCGCCTGCGCGGACTGGGTTATAAAGACTGATGTCATTTGCCAATTGTCTTGCCAAAAAATAACAAAGGACAACGGGCAAATGACCAATGACTAATGACTACTTTTTCAACCAGCTAAACATTGCCCGTAAATCTTTACCCACTTCTTCTACAGGATGTTCAGCTTCTTGACGGCGCATGGCTGTGAATCCAGCTTTACCTGACTGGTTTTCTAAGACAAACTCACGGGCAAATTGACCGGATTGAATTTCTTGCAGGATTTTCCGCATCTCGGCGCGGGTTTGGTCATTAACGATGCGAGGTCCACGGGTATAATCGCCATATTCAGCGGTATTAGAGATACTGTCACGCATATTGGCTAGTCCGCCTTCCACAATCAAATCCACAATTAGTTTGACTTCGTGGAGACACTCAAAATACGCCAACTCTGGCTGATAGCCCGCCGCCACTAAGGTTTCAAATCCCGCTTTAATTAAGGCACTCAATCCCCCACATAACACAGCTTGTTCACCAAATAAATCGGTTTCCGTTTCTTCCCGGAATGTGGTTTCTAAAATACCTGCACGAGTTCCACCAATCCCTTTAGCATAAGCCATGGCGCGATCGCGAGCTTGACCTGTGGCATCCTGATACACGGCAAATAGGCAAGGGACACCTTCTCCCTGTTCGTAAGTCCGTCGCACTAAATGTCCTGGTCCTTTGGGTGCCACCATAATCACATCCACATCAGGTGGGGGAACGACTTGACCAAAGTGAATATTAAACCCATGGGCGAAGGCAAGGACGTTCCCTTTTTTCAGATTCGGGGCAATTTCTACATTGTAAACGGTTTTCTGTACCTCATCCGGTAGCAAAATCATAATCACATCCGCCGCTTTCGCCGCCTCAGCAACAGAATGAACCGTTAATCCGGCTGACTCCGCTTTCGCCACCGACTTACTGCCCGGATACAAACCCACAATCACCTTGATGCCACTCTCTTTGAGATTCAGGGCGTGGGCGTGACCTTGAGACCCATACCCGATAATTGCGATAGTTTTATCGCTGAGTAGGTCTAAGTTAGCATCTGTGTCGTAATACATCCGGGTCATAGAAGTATCTCCCTTGCTACAAGCATTTTCGTTTGACTGCGAACTCTTGATTTTACCCCAAAACCTGAAGGGGCGGCTAAGAACGCCAAAAAGGAGACGGGGTATGGGGTGACCGGGTGTGGAGTGTCACGAAAATCTCAGCACTCTTATCTGAGAGTCCTGAGAAGACCCTCGCTTTGAGCGACGGAAGTGTCAACTCCCTCACTTTGAATTAAGTAGCTTTTTTATTTTTACGAGTTACTAAAAAAGAAGTATTAATTTGAGAATCTTGCAATAGTATATCCAAACTATTTCGATAAAATAACCTCTTCAGGAATAGCCTTGATCCTCCTATTAAAAATTCAGTTTTTAGCCAAATCTTTATAGCGATAAAAACCTCCATTTTTTTGAGCGCGACAAATCCCCAATGTAATATTGTTGACGATTTTATATCTGATAGGTTAGGCAAAGTATGCCGATATTTATCGCTAATGCAAGCATAAATTTCTTCTTTAATTATCAGGTTTGTTTCGAGGCGATTCTCTAAAGTAAACTTGCTGTTAAATGATCCATCCCAAACAGTCCGGTAAGCCAGACATTTATTTATAAAAACGGCATCACCAAACTGGGCAATTCTAATCCAGGAATCAATATCATCATAATTAGTATCGAATTTTGCATCCCATCCTCCTGATTTATGAAAAGCCAGACGGGAAAATGCCACTTGTACAGGAGTGCCAAATGGCAATAGTTCCAAAAGCATGGCGTAATGAATCTCGTCTTGGGGAATATATACAAGCGTTCCCTTGCCAACTTGCCGACTTCTGCTGACTTCTTTTTCATTCCTATCAACCTGAATGGCTCGACAGGAGCAAATTACAGCCTCTGGACGCCCGGAGATGGCTTTAGCCATTTCTTCAAGACACTTAGGGGCAAGGTAGTCATCATCATCCACCAGTTTCACCCAGTCTCCTGTTGCCAATGCTACACCCCGATTGACCGCTCCTGAGTGACCCAGTTTTGGAGAATTTCGGTGATAAATTAAACGAGTGTCACCCCTATCTAAGAGTTCTTTGTGTCGCTGTTGCACATAAACCTCTGTACCATCAGACGAGCCATCATCCACCACAATCACCTCGCAAGGCATCGTTTGAGCCAAAGCACTGTCAATTGCCCGCCTGAGCAAGGTGAGGCGGTTATAAGTCGTGATGACAATGCTAAATTTCATAACTCTTCTCCACCAAAATTATTCTGCTTCGATATCATAATTTAGACAAATCTCCGCAGCGGCTGAGAATCGCTATTGTCTAGATTTTGGTTTGACCTGTTCTCTATTCTGCTGAGAGACAAGACAATACGATCAGCCGTGGATATTATATTTATAATTTTAAGCTATCGAGCCTTAGGAGAGATAGAGGAGATGGGGAAGATGGGGGAGATGGAGCGGGTGCGAGTCACCTTTGTGAAAAACGATAGTAGTGAAAGTGAGCCCCTACACAAATCCATGAGGGCGGGCGCGAGTCATATTCTTGTTAAAAGACTGTGGAAGTCCAGCTTCCATGCAATCCGTAAGGAATATGATGCTTCAGATGCAGTCGTGCGATCGCGCCAACGCTCAAATCTCGACTGTCTAAAATCACCACATCAGAGCGATGGTGACTCGAATCATAGACCAAGGTTAACACCCAACCCTCATCTTCTCGCTTCGCTTCAGGATGGGGAACAAAAATCGGTTCGCTGACAAAGCCATGGGGGGCTGCACTCCAAATTTGTTCCTCTCCTGTCGTAACATCAAACTTAGCGATCGCTTGCAGTGGAGCATTGCCTGTGGGATTATGAGCCACGCCCATGTATACATAACGGTAAGGGCGTCCAACGTGATCGGGATGAACACAGGGAAACTCACAGGAACGTTCTAATAGTCGCTGTCGTTGTACCGTAGCATCCGCTAAATTCAGTGTAAACCGAAAAAGTTGTCCCGGCGCGATCGCATCAAAATCCACGTCCCGATAATCTATCTCCGAGTCCACTTGAGTTAAAGACTCATAGCAGATAGAATCTACACAAATTTGCTCCCCTTGCTCAAAGGCATTCCCATGGTGAAAAATAAACCCAGCTTCAGATTCCAAGACTTGCATTTGTTTATTGCCATGACGAGGAATCACTAAAATCCGAGTCGGTGCGTTGGGTTGAAAATCTACACATTGACCCGCCCCTTTTAATCCCAACAGGAAAGGAAAGGGATTATAGGTGACAGGATTTTGGAAAAAGATGCAGTAATTGGGTGTAATTGCAAAGTCATGGATAAAAGCAAAACCCGGAACTGTGTGACACTGACCACGTTTTAATGTGCCAGCTTCATCTAATTCATAAATGGTAATTTTGGTGGAAAAACCCGGTTTAATCGCAAAATTCACCAAACAAGGCGCACCCCCATCTTGGTTACAGCTTGGGTCAATCCAAGGATGGGCGCCAAACGCCTCGCCCTCTGCCAAAATACCATCTAGAGTGTCTTTCCCTAGGGTGTCTAAGGTTTTGGGATCTAACCGATAGGGTTCCGCCGCTTCCCAAAGGGCTAACAGTTTACCGCCCCAGTAAATCACATTTGTGTTGGCGATATTTTTGATATCAATATCAAAGGCATTTGCCAGCCACCCTCCGGGCTTTTGCGTACCAAAAACACCGCGATACAGCATTTTTCCGGCTTCTTGTTCTTTGAGAAATCCTTCAGTCCGGACAAAGCGATTGCGGAAATGGACACGACCTTGATTAAAGGCGATCGCACAAATCATACCATCGCCATCAAAGGGGTGACGCAGGGGCTGACCATGAATATCCAGTAAACCTGGACCATTGCGAAACAACGTACCATTCAGCGCTGGCGGAATTTCTCCTTCAATGTCCTCAATCCAGTAATCATATTCATTCGGTTGGGATTGATACCCCCGTTTCCATCCTTCGCGGTCATAGGATAGTGAAGACTTTGATTCTAAAAATTGTTCTGTTGCAATCATCGTTTATTTCCTCGTTATTTAATCGTGTTGTTTGTTTGTAGTAGGCGCTTTAGCGCTTTTGACAAGAGGACTAAAATCCTCACTAATGACAAATGACAAATTACGACTCTTCCACAGGCTTTTGACCTATCCGAGTCCGGATAAACTCTGGCATGACGTCGGGTAGGAATGGCTGTTCTAATAGAGAACCCGACGTATGATGTTCAAATACTTCTGCTGGCGGTAATGATTTTGATTCGGTTTCGGATTTGATTTCAGCTTGCGGATCACTCGTCGGTAACCAACCTAAGAAGGGCAATGGTAATAAGCTAGAGAGGTTCGTAATCGTGACTAATAACCACAGACGATCAAAGTTATGTTCTGTCACCCCTAACCAATGGGTTAATAACGCGCCAAATTCGTGAGATAGTAGTCCTGCCAAATTCCATACAGACATCAGCAGGGCAAATAAGGTGGCTTCTACCCCGGACGGGCAAAGTCTTGCTGAAAGCACGAGTACAGGCATAAACGCAATCTGCCCCATCACCGTCAGAATTAGACTGTCCCCTAAGCTAAACCAGTGATCATCAATGCCTAAGGTTCGATTCGCATGGGTAACTAGAATTAAGGCACTCATTCCCAAAACAGCCGACAGCACGGTTGTCCATCCCATAATCGTGCGGAAGGGAATGCCCTTTAAAAAGCGTTGAAATAGCCAGATACCCACCAGAGACGCCAAACTGGTGACTAAACGCACCCGCCCTAAAAATTCCGGCTCAAATCCTAGTTCATTGGTGGAGAAGAAGAAAAAAGCTGAATCGGCTGTGGGTGTGGCTTGCCACAGAAAGATAAACGCGGTGGGTAACCAAATTGCTTTTTGGGTAACCGCATGGCGCAGTTGCTTGATTTGCTGGGTGACGGTGGCGATGTTCATCCTGGAACTGACGGATTCTTCAGCAATTAACCACGCCACGCCACAGACGAGTAGGGGAAAGGTGGCGGTGATGCCAAAAACAGTTTGTGTATTGAACGCTTCCAGTAGCCAACCACTCAGATAAGCCGTAATCAATCCCCCTAGGGCAGAGGTACCCCAAGTTAGGGATTGCAGGGAACCGGAGTCGCTGAGGGATTCCCGCCTTGCCCGTTCCACCACTAGCGAGTCTACGATGACATCACTAATGGCTACGGATAGGGAACTTAGGAGAATGGCAAGGGTTGCAGCCCAAGCTGTATCGACTACTGTTGCCAAACTTAACCACGCGGCTGTTCCCATTAAGCCTGAGAGTACTAAATAGGGGCGGCGGCGATAGCCAAATAAGGGAAGTCCGTCGGACAGAAAGCCAAATAAAGGTTTAATTACCCAGGGTAAGGCAGCAATCCCCAGCAGCGCTGCGACTTGGGCTGGACTCAAACCCAGTTCATCTTTGAGGAAAAAGCTAATCGCTAAACGGGCTAGCCCTAGGATACCTTGGACAAAGTAGACGATGAGGATGGCAATCAACTCCGGAGTGGGTTCATTGCCAAAAAAGACTTTATCTTTGATTGCTTGTTTAACGCGATCGAAGCCAGAGGCGGATAAAATCATGAACTTTTTTTAAGATTTATCTCTTTTTATATCTTACACGCTGTCTCTGGGTTGCCTCATCTGTCTATGGGCGATCGCCTCAAGGGGTGACAAGATAGCTAAAAAGGAGACAGGGTGTCGGGTGTGGGGAAACAGAAGGAGGTTGACCCTTCAAGCTACTTGTAGTGGACTGACACAGCTAAAATGGTGGGATAGATTTGACGTTTAAACCAGGGAGAGCAGGGGATGTAGGGGCGGGTTTTACAGATAACTTATGGCAACAACTGATAACTTAACTAAACCCGCCCTTCTAGGGGAAGCACAGACCCCGTAGCTGAAAATTAGGATGGGCAAGGGTTGTGGCTTAAGTTGACACGGATGGATAATATCGTGCCCCTACCCTAAATGGCCTGTGTGCTTAAGTCCTACATTTATCTTTTTGAGCCGCACCAATGTGCGGTAAAAGGGCGCACGCCGTGCGCCCCTACAATTCTAATCCACTAATTAAGGTGTGCCACGCCACGACTGGATTGACACAGCTAAAATGATGGATTAGGTGTGACCATTGAATCGGGCGCACGCCAATGAGAGCCATTATAGACATTGACATTAAGGTTTAAATGTTGAACAGCTTAGTGCTGGTCGAGTCGAGGATTCTATGTTGTCGTCTAAGCTAAACCTGAGAAACTGGAGGATGTTCTGTGCAAATTACCATCCATCTACCTGATGAAATTGTCAACACAATCCAGGAGAAGTGGAATAACGTTCCTGGAAAAGTCGTAGAGTGTTTAGCCATTGAAGCTTACCGTCAGGGAGTGATTACTTCGGCGCAAGTGGGAAGAATGCTCAACCTCTCTTCGCGTTATGAGGTGGATAGTTTTCTCAAGCAAGCAGGAGCCTATTTACATTATGATGAAACTGATTTTGAGCAAGATTTGTTAACGATGGAAAAACTAATGATTCAGGAGACACCAGAAAGTTAATAGCAGTTGTCTCAGATACTTTACCGTTATGCTATGATTGATGTTGAAAAATAAAGATTACAGAGGTTGAATGATGCTCTCCAAAAGGCTCAAAGTCCTATGCTACCCCGTAAACGTTTCTCGTTTCCGAATATTCTAAGAATATTCGGCTTAATCGTGTCTGTAGCCGGACTGACAATTGCTATGAAAAGGCTTTTCCTACCTTGGTTTTCGATTTCCGACTATAGCGTTGTAACTGGATTAGATTTTTGGGTACACGGTGACGGGCTAACTATTCTCAGCTATAGTCTGGCATGGATAGTTTTTCTAACGTACTGCTTTAAACCGAATTATGTTGGTTTATGTACAACGTTTTTCAGTCACGTTCTTCCTATATTCTACATTAGATTGCAATTATTAGTAGTGTTTGGACACAGAGGGACTCCTGACAATATTTTTGAGTCTGGCAACGGTGGTGTTGATTTTCCATTGACGCCAGAACCAGGATTATCGAGCACTTTTGTGGGTATGGGCTTAATTCTCATCGGTGTTTTTATTGGCATGAATAACCAGAATAAAAAATTTTATCTGACTACAATGATACCAATGGGTTTTATCTATCTATTGAATCTACTGAATTAAAATACAGGTATTTTTCCCTATTGCCTATTGCCTTTTTACTCCGTTGCTGTGTTAACGGCTCAAATGGAAACGCGATCGCTAATGAGGTTATCATGATTGACAAGACAACTGGCGATCGCATAAACGAGTTGGACGTGGGCAATGGAGCATGAATTTTACGATCGAGGGCGACAGAAGGCGCAACAAGGGGATTTAGAGGGAGCGATTCAGGATTTTGAGCAAGCGTTGCAGATTAATCCGGAATTTGCCGATGCTTACTACAAAAGGGGATTGGCTCGCTTTGATTTGGGGGATTGGCAAGGTGCGATCGCAGACTATTCTCAGGCGCTACAGGTGAATCCTGAACATCTCGATAGTTATTTGGGGCGCAGTTTGGCTCAATTGGCGCAGGGAGATGCTCAAGCTTCCCTGGAGGATGCTCAACAGGTTCTCCAGATTGATAGTAATCACGGGGCGGCTTATAAGCTGCAAGGTACAGCCTACCGTCGGCTGGGGAAAATGAAAGACGCGATCGCATCTTTTAAACAAGCCGCAAAACTGTACCTGGAACAGAAGGATAAAGACAATTGCCAGAATTGCCTAGAGAGTATCAAACAAATTCAGGCAGCGCAAATCCAGGCGGCGAGTGCAGCCGAGACGCAGAAATATCTGACTCAGGTTATCACCAAGCTAGAACGGGGGAACTATCGGGAAGCCTTAGAGGATTGTCAGTGGCTGTTGCAAGTTGCGCCCAATGATGCTAGAGCCTATTGCTATCGCGGAATTATTCGCAGTAAATTGAGGAATTTACAAGGAGCGATGCAAGATCTCGGTCGAGCCATGCAGCTCGATCCCCAGGATATCCAAGTTCGTCACTATCGGGGGCGGGTTCGCATTGAACTGGGGGACTATCGGGGCGCGATCGATGATTTTACCCAGTTACTTGAGATACAACCAGAAAATTCTCAATTTTACGTCTGTCGGGGTCAAGCTTACTCAAAACTGGGCGATTATCGCCAAGGAATTGAGGACTATTCACGAGGGTTGACGATTCAGCCCAATGATCCACAAATTTATTATCATCGGGCGGCGGCGCGTGCTGATTTTCAAGATTACCAAGGCGCGGCGGATGATTATCAACAAGCGGCGAATCTGTATTTTGAGAAACAGGATTGGCAGAAGTATCATCAGGCATTAAATCAGCAGAAGCAGCAAATAGCAAAGGCTGAAGCTGAGATTAAAAAACGCTCCGCTAAACTGAATCGGAAAGATATCTTTATCAATCAAGAACGACAAATTTGGTCGAATGCGCGGGTGGATCGAGAGTTACAACAACAACTCCTGCGGATGGTGGGTGGATACTGGGATGTTGCTGCCCGTTTGATTGAAATAGCTAAGAAAAAATATCCGGGGATGCCGGAGAATTGGTATCTGCAAAAGGTAATAGATGATTTAGAGCGCGATCGCTAAGTTAAATATCCTGCTACAAACTGCATTTGTTGTAAGCGCTTGACTCGCTTGAGGCACGCTTAGTGCCTACTACAAACTGTGGCATAATGCGGGAAGGGGTTGGCTGCTACAGTCAGTTGGACAAATTTAAGGCATCTTCGGGTTCGAGTAATCTCTCCATAGCTGTCCAGCGGCTTCTGAGACGCTCAGAGATCTATTTTTATGGTTTTTCGCATCCCTCGAACGGTTCGTATTGCGTTACCCGATTTGGCACATCTGCGAGTCGTGGGAGTTTCAACCATTGCTGTGATCATTACCCTTCTGGGCGTGCGACACTTGGGTGGACTAGAACCGCTAGAACTGGCGGCGTATGATCAGTTTGTCCGCCTACTACCTCTGGAAACTGAACCTGACCCCCGGATCTTAGTTGTCGCGATTACAGAAGAAGACCTAGAAAATCAAAACCAGTGGCCCATCTCAGATCAGGTTTTAGCACGGGTTTTACGGCGATTGCAAGCCGCTGACCCCGCCGTTATTGGTCTAGATTTATATCGCAATCTTCCCGTGGAACCGGGTCATCAGCAGTTAGTGGAACAACTGCAAAAACCGAATTTAATTGCCATTCAAAATATCGATATCCGCGCCGGAACTCCACCACCCCCAGACGTATCACCGGAACGCATCGGTTTTAATGATATACCCCTTGACCCGGATGATGTGGTTCGTCGCAATTTATATTTGGCGGAGAATGAAAGCGGCGTGCTTTTCTCATTTTCCCTGCTTCTGGCACTTACTTATCTAGAACGCCGTGGGATTGAACTGGAAGCTAGTCCCAATAACCCAGACATTCCCCAGCTTGGTGAGGCTGTGTTGTCACCCTTAACAGAAGATGCGGGGGGATATCAAAAGGTAGATACTAGAGGGTTCCAAATCTTACTCAATTATCGCTCCCCTAATCAGGTGGCGCGACAGGTTTCTCTGAGCGATGTTTTAGCGGGAAAGGTTGATCCGAGTTGGGTGCAGGATAAGATTGTGATTATTGGTTCAACAGCACCCAGTCTCAAAGACTTATTCGCCACACCCTTTAGTCCCGTTTTAGACGAAAACCCGAAAATGTCTGGGGTTTTAATGCAGGCTCAAATGGTTAGTCAATTCCTTGATGCGGCGACGGGTGAACGCTCTTTATTCTGGTTTTGGTCCCAACAGGAGGAAATCCTGTGGATTATTGGCTGGATTGCAATTGGTGGGATATTGGGGCGGGTGACGTATCATCCTCTGGCGTTAATTATTGGGGTAACGGGTAGTTTGGGGGTGTTATCCAGTGCTTGTTTTTACCTACTCACCCAAGGTGGCTGGGTTCCGTTTGCAGCGCCAGCATCAGGATTTGTGTTAACGGTGGCAATTTTTGTTACCCATCGTTCCTATGAAGCCCATCAACAGCAGCAGATTGTGATGAAGCTGTTGGGACAGAATACCTCTCCGGAAGTGGCTCAAGCTCTTTGGCAAGGTCGCGATCGCTTGCTAAAATCTGGGAAGTTACCGGGGATTCGCCTCACCGCCACGATGTTCTTTGCTGATATAAAAGATTTCAGCACCATATCGGAAAAAATGACCCCAGAGGCGTTGTTGGAGTGGTTAAATGAAATTCTGGGAGTAGTGACTCGTGAAGTCCTCCAGCGTCAGGGGATTGTGAATAAGTTTACCGGTGATGGGGTGATGGTAGCGTTTGGTGTCCCCATGTCTCGTCTCCACAGAACCGAAGTCGCCGAAGATGCGAAAGCGGCGGTAGACTGTGCTTTAGCGATTAGCGATCGCCTAGAACAGATGAACCGGGATTGGCAACGCCGAGGTTTACCTGTGATTGAAATGCGGATTGGCATTTTTACAGGTCCAGTTGTGGTGGGCAGTTTGGGGGGGAAAGACCGCTTAGAATATGGAGTTATCGGCGATAGTGTTAATATTGCTTCCCGGCTAGAGAGTTGTGAGAAACAGCGTCAACCGACTCCCTGTCGGATTCTCATTGGTCAACAGACGCTGGATCAACTGCAAGGGGAGTTTGAGGTTGAATCCTGGGGACCTTTAGCTTTGAAGGGGAAACAGCAAACGGTGAATGTTTATCGCGTTTTGGCACGAACCACGGTATCAGAGTAGAATGGCACTGAAATAAGCATTTTGACATCGCCGAAACCCTTAATATACCGTAGGGTGGGCATTGCCCACCAGCCTTAAGTCAATACCCTTCGTCTCAGAGTAGGAGTGCAGAGTATACAAGGGAGTTCAAATGTTAGAGCTGAATTAGATTAAACGCAATCGATTAGACGCCTAGCTAATGCTAAATTCAGGTTGACTACCGCCATTACAATTCAGTCCGCGTAGGCGGACTTTGTTTGTGTAGCAGCGATTTTAATCGCCGTGACTTGGTTAGGGCGGGTTTAGTTACATTTGGGTGAAGTAAGAAACGATAATTGTGAAACCCGCCCCTACAAACCCGATTTACTGAGCCAAGGGAAGGGTCAAATTTTTTCCCGAAAACCGCCTTGCCATCGCGTTAGGGGAACACAGTCAATATTCAGTTGATCAAAGGTACGCGCTACAACAAAATCTACTAAATCTTCAATGGTTTGAGGATTATGATACCAGGCGGGAATTGCTGGCACAATCTTTACCCCAGCTTCGGCTAGGGTGGTGAGGTTACGCAGGTGAATTAAGCTGAATGGGGTTTCACGGGGTACGATTATCAGTTGACGCCCTTCTTTTAACTGCACATCGGCTGACCGTTCCAATAAATCCGAACTCAAACCATTAGCAATTTTTGCCACTGTACTCATACTACAGGGGATAATCACCATTCCCAACGTCCGGAATGAACCACTGGCAATGGTTGCACCCACATCTCCCCAGCGATGACAAATTAGCTTGCCTTTTTTGGGTACATCGGCTTGCTGACGCCAGAATTGTCCCTGCTGTTCAGGTTCTGGAGGCATACGGGTGTTTTGTTCGGCTTGCCAAACCATATAGGCTGATTTTGATGCCACGAGTTCAATGGTATAGTCGGCTTCTAAGAGAAATTTCACGGCACGTACTGCATAGATTAAGCCAGAGGCACCAGTAATACCGAGGATTAAGGGGAATGTTTGGGGATTGTCATTCGTCATTCGTTTATGTAAGGGTTTGAGGGATATTTACAAAACTTAACATGGTTTAGTTTATTTCCACCAACCTACTTAGAGGTGTATCTGGCTAAGTTTCTACAGAAAATTGAATTATTTTGTCAACAATATTCCTATTGCCCAGGGTTCTTAGCATCGGATGCAATTAAAAATCAAGTAAAATTTTCCCATTCCTCTGCGTCCCGCTGCGTTTAAAAAATAGAATTTAGATGCTAACAGTTTGATAGTAACTATCCGAGGTAGACAACCAATAAAACCTCACACTTGCTATTATGTTTGTTTTAACTGATATCTCGAACTTGTAGACGACGGGACGGGGATATAGGAAATTTAGTCCACTTGAGTGGACTTGAGCTATAAGCCAAGAACTTGAGTTCTTGGCGGGTGAAGGGGGCTTCTTAAAAATGGTGAAATAGATTTGACTATTGAATTGGGTGCACGTCATTGAATTGGGCGCACGTCAGTGCGCCCCTACGGTTTCCGGGCGTAAGGTTAATTTATAAAATTAGGTGTGTCACGCCACTACAATTAGGTAACTAAGTATCTCTGTGTTGAACAAATATATATAATTCGGTAAAAAACTGATTCAATAAAGGACAAATTACCAATGATAAATAACAATCTATTGATTTAACAACCAGCGCCGGAAGAGTTCGACAATAATCTGCCAATAATCACCCTTTTGCTGAATCACATCATGGCGTTTTAATGTCTCCAACGCTTCCTCTAATTGTTTCTTCTCTAGGGGCGCAAGTCCTGATTCTCTGAATAATTCTGCTAATTTTATCCTTAATTGTTCAATCATTAACCCATCCGGGTGAGGCGCTAACACCTTGAGGATTGCCTGTTGACCCGCAACTCCTCGCGCCGCTTGACCCCAAACCCCATCAAAATAATACCGTCCCCGCTGATAAAATGCGGGGTTATTAATCACCGCTTCCACATCCTCTACCGTAAAAACGGGGTCACGAGAATGTCCCTGTTCAAACACAAAATCATTGTAACGGCGCACAAGTTGGAATCCCAGCAATTGAACTAAATAGGGTTGACCTGCGGTGAGACGATAGATTAAGTCAAGGGCGTCTGGGGTGTAATCTAGGGGAAAATCAACCGCCTCATTTTCCGGCACATCTGAAACAGTCGAATCTGGATTTTCTAGGCTGGGATTGGCTAAAATCTGGCGCGTTGCAGCAGGTTCTAAGAAACCAACGTGAATCGGAATAACGCTGGCAAAAAAGGGTTGGAAATAATCGGCGGTCATTTCTTCTAAGGTGTGCAACCCGGCAAACACAAAGGCGACTTGAGCATTCATTTGCACCAATCCCCGCAGATAGCCAATAAAATCATTAGGGATTTTTCCCGCTTCGATAAGTTCCTCGATTTTCTCGAATTCATCTAGGGCAATAATTAACCCCTGTACAGATGTTTCCCGTAATATCTCAACCACCTGTTTAAAATAACGTTCAAACGTCCGATAAGGAAGATTTAGCAAAGCATCATCATCGGGAGGGGGACAACCGATAGCATCAGAAATTGCATCACTTATCGCCATTAACACTTCCCCGACACCTTGGGGACTGCCTAAACGCAGTAGGTTAATATAAACGACTTTTACCCGTGAACCGGAACAGTTTGCCACATTTAAAAGAATCGAGGTTTTCCCAATGCGGCGATGACCATAGAGAACCACAGATTGGAGTTGTTGACCCATCACCCAGAGTTCTTCTAATTGTCTGAGGATATCGTCTCGTCCCACAAAGCGATTCCCTTCAACGGGGTCACCGACAACATAAGGATTGGTGACGGGTTTGGTGATGGAAATATCGCCAATTTCAGCCGCGATTTGTAATAAGGCGTCTTGCCAGGTTTGGGCAATATCTTTGATGAGTTCTCGTTCAGCTTCGGGTAGGGTTTCGATATGGTTGAGGATAGTTTCTAGTTCTCCTAAGGCGCGGTTGAGGGCAAAGGAACGGGTGGAACGAGAGACGCTACGCTGAACGACTCGCACATCTTCCACGACTCGACGGAGAGCGTTGATTGTGTTCCAGGTTATGGGACGTAGTAAGGGTTCATTGGGGGAAATAGGTAGTTCTAATGTGGCGATTGTGGCAGGTTCTTTGGCGTCGGAGAAGGTGGTGAGAGTTTGGGCGAGGGTTAAGAGTTCCTCACCATAGAGAAGGGAACGAACAACGGCAAATGCTTCAGTGGCTTTGGCTGGTTCTTTTTCATGGAGATACCAGAAACCAGCCGCCGCAGCGCGGGCGGGGGTGTCTAAGCTAAGATCAACAACTCTTGACTTAGTTCTCGTACTCAGTTCTTCTGAAGCAAAACGCAGTAACTTCCAATCGTAAGGGACTTCTGCTAACTGGACTACCCGATACAAAACTTGATTTGAAGGTGTATCAGCTAAAACCATATTCACCGCGCAAATTACAGGCATAAACTGATAGGTGTATGCCAACAACTGGTTAGCATTTTGGATGCCCATTTTCCAATCTTGTCGTAGCCAATTTGTTAAATTAATAAACAAATTAGGTTGATGAAGTGGAGTTAAATGAGGAAACATCCAGGATGAATTACAGTCTCTTATAGTAATGAAAATAAAATTTAACAACCAATTGTCCGGACGTCTTATCGCGAAACCCCACGCAAACAAAAAAGCTGCGTATTGAGCTGGTACAACAATAATGAGTGGTGCAATCTCTATAAAGTACAGCGCTAAGGTTCCCCAGACTATGCACTGAATTAAAAATATTATATCCAACGCTGGCTCATAGGATAAATTGTCCTTTAATAAACCATCTCTTCCTTTTAAGCCAAACTTTAATTCCACACCTGAAGCTAGACCCCACGCCACACTGCATACCAAGCCAAAAGCTAGACCCCATGCCACGCTATTTGCCGTCCCCCAAGCTAAACCCCAAGTTAAGCCTGACGCCACAGCGACCGCTAAACCTAACGTTACACCTATGACTACACCCAACCCTACACTCAAAAATATGTTCAAAAATAAACCCAAAAGCAGACCGTACAATACATAAAATAAATCAATTAAAATGCCTATTTTTAGGATTATTAAACCTATAATCAGTGGTGTTAAAACTGTTAATACCAACCCTTTTATAAACAACTGGCGCTGGATGGGATTCTGGCGCAATTGTTCTAAGCCCTTACGCCAATTCATTTCTTTTGGAGGAATATACCCACCGCCGAAGGTGTTTACATACCAGCGCAAGGCTTGAGGAAAATAAAACACCCAATACAATAAGCGTAGATAATCCAAAGGATTCCATAATGAGAGAGGGCGCTTCAGTTTCGGCGCTAAATCTAAGCGAGGAACAGAGACTTCATTATCTTGCTGACTTTCATCTTGCTTGATTGCATCCTGATTTATTACATCTTGGCTCATTACCCACTCTCCAAATACCGAGAATACATTCGATAACACAACTGCATCAATCGCCGTGGATAACCCCCACTATCCTCAACTAACTGATTAATTTCAGCTTCAGTAAACCGTATCGAATTCATCGCCAAACGTGTATCAATAAAATCACGGGTGGTTGATTCATCCCAGGGTTTTATGATTTCTTCTTGACAAACTCCTGCCAGAGGCGAAGTTTTGCCATTATCCCAACTATCATTAAACAGTTTATCTAAAGATTCATTCGCCGCCAAAACCAGCTTGATTGGTGCATGACTCCCCTCAGCTAAACCCCGGAGATAATCTCGCACACCCCGATTAAAGCCATCCCAGGTCATTTTTCCCACATTATCTAAAGCCAGCAGGATTTGACGCGATTTTAAATGGCGACTTAACCTTGCTCCCTTGCTTTCAGGTATCCCAATCTCATCACATAATGCACCGTAGAAATCATCTTCATCTTCAACCAGATTTAAGTCCAGAAAGACAGGCTGACGCGGCGAATGGAGATGAGTATCCGCCAGTCGGACAATCTGGGAAAGTAAAGAAGATTTACCGACACCCTCTGCTCCGATTAAGGCAACACTGCTACCACTATTAATTACCTCGAATATCTGCCGGATTTCCCGTTCTCGGTTAAAGAAGTCTTGCGGATTATCAATTCTGCCTTGTTGGGGAGTGAAGGGATTAATCGTTGGGTTCTCAGAATCTACAGGAATCGAACTTTCTTGTAACACTTCAGTAGAGGCTGACCCATCTGATTCTAGCGGTTGAACTTGAACCTCTACACCGTAAAGATATTCAATTTGCTTTTTAAAATTCCGTTTATTGATTTCGGCATTAAAATACTCTTTCAGTCTTTTGCATAACTTTGCGCCTAATTCTCTAGTGTATTGATCATCAAAATAGTTTTGGGCAGCAATCTGTTTATAACCATTACCTTGCCAAATCCCAAGCACAATCACCTCTTCCGCTTCAGTCAAAACAGGCTGAGAGTTCTCCCACAGCCGCCTGTTGATGAATTCTAGCGCCTCTTTTGAGTCCATTAGTTAACATCGAGGTTCATTTGCCAATTTTATCGAACCTATCCCAATTCTGCTAGTTTGTAGTTGCGCTGTCTTCGCCATCAACGTTTCAATATTGAGAACAAACTGATAAGAGGGCGACCCAAGTCAATTGAGTAGATTGGTGTTGTTCATTCGTGCAAGCGGGTCGCCCCTACAGGTGGTTAAATGTCGAACGACAAACGAAAAAGGACGAATGAGGAATAACAAACCAACATTATCCTACATTGACCTACAAACACTGACATTACCAAGTCCCCTACTTCTACCTACCTAAAATACCGATTACCAAAGCCATCATGGTTGTATCGATAACCGAGGTAAAAACCATGATCAACCCCAACCCCCAAACCCAACCGCATCTAGAACCCCAATCCCCAATCACACCCGAACCTCAAGCTAACGCCATCGAAGCTGTTACACCCACACCGTTAACCCAAATCAACCCCACAACCTTAGTCGAGTATGGCGGGATCACCACAGCGGTTATATTAGCGATCGCACTCCTCATTCTGGCGTTGGCGGAATATAATAAGGTTTTCTTTCCCCCTCGCCGTTAGCCGTTAAGGGTAAACTAAGAAAAGCCTTGGCAAGCATTGCCTCTGTCAAACCTGATAACGACTGAATTCATGACTACTTCGCTCAACGAGCTAGAGACCCAATTAGTTGCCCTCAAACAAGAAGCGACTCCTGCGATCGCAACAACTGATACGCTGGATCAATTGGAACAGTTGCGCGTAAACTACTTGGGGAAAAAAGGACAGTTATCCCAAATCTTGCGCGGGATGGGGGAGCTATCCCCAGAGGATAGACCTCGAATTGGGGCGTTAGCGAATGAAGTCAAAGAAGCCCTCCAGCAATCCCTTGACAACAAACGCCAAGATTTACAAGCTGCCCAAATTCAGGCACAATTAGCCGCCGAAACCCTTGACGTAACGATGCCAGGGGTTTATCGTCCTCAAGGTCGGATTCACCCGCTCAATAGTATCATTGACCAAGTTCTGGACATCTTTGTGGGTCTGGGTTACACCGTCGCCACCGGACCAGAGATGGAGACAGATTACTATAATTTTGAGGCATTAAATACACCCCAAGACCATCCGGCGCGAGATATGCAGGATACCTTTTACCTCCCCGATGGGAACCTACTGCGAACCCATACCTCTTCGGTGCAGATTCGCTACATGGAAAATAATGAACCCCCAATCCGAATTATTGCACCAGGACGGGTTTATCGTCGTGATACGGTTGATGCGACACACTCCGCCGTTTTCCATCAAATTGAAATTTTAGCGGTTGATGAGGAGATCACGTTTGGGGATCTCAAAGGGACTTTAAAAGTCTTTTTCCAAGAATTATTTGGTGAAGACGTAGATGTTCGCTTACGTGCTAGTTATTTCCCATTCACAGAACCTTCTGCGGAAATCGATGTGAAATGGAGAGGGAAATGGTTAGAGATGGGCGGCTGTGGAATGGTTGATCCCAATGTGCTGAAAACGGTTGGTTATGACCCAGAAATTTATACAGGGTTTGCGGCGGGGTTTGGCGCGGAACGTTTTGCTCTAGTCATGCACCAAATTGATGATATCCGCCGCTTGTATACCAGTGATTTGCGCTTTTTGCAACAGTTTTAGATGAGGAAGCAGGGGAAGCAGGGGAAGCAGGGGGAGCAGGGGGAGCAGGGGAAGCAGGGGGAGCAGGGGGAGCAGGGGAAGCAGGGAGAGCAGGGGAAGCAGGGGAAGCAGGGGGAGCAGGGGAAGCAGGGAGAGCAGGGGAAGCAGGGGAAGCAGGGGGAGCAGGGGAAGCAGGGGGGGTATTGAATGTGTAGGGGCGGGTTTCATTATTATCGTTTCTGAACTCACAAGGGATGTGAATAAACCCGCCCTGACTGATCTCAGAATTTTCTGACTAACACTCCAGGTTCTTTCTGAATGGGCAAAACGTCTAAAATATCAGCTTGGGCGCAATATTTTAAATCTTCGTGACAGTTTAACCGGAGTAGGCGTTGACCATGACTGGCATGGTGAAACAATTCTAACAAGTTGTCTTTCCACTGAGCATAAAGGGCAAGAGCGCCGATGACTTCATCATTACCCGCAATATCGCCAAGAGAATGATCGGTGTGAGTGATCAGGCTATCTGCGATCGCACCGGCACAAGCGGTATCTTCTAGGGAGTAGGAGCCTTCCCAGCCTGAACCCACAAGCCAAACAGTTTCGGGCTTTTGCTCAAGCAGATACTGCACAACCGTCTGACGATTCACCATGGCGGCGGCTAGCACCACAGGGGCGTTCTGAACCCGCTGTAAGGCGCGAGTCCCATTGGTCGTCGTGATAAACAAACGGCATCCCTGGACTCGCTCTGGCGTGCAGTCGAGGGGAGAATTGCCTAAGTCAAAGCCAGCGACTTTTGAGCCGCCCCGTTCTCCGGCGCGAAGGCGTTTTTCTGGGAGCCATTTTTCGCTCACTTGCATTAACTGCTCGATATCGCTGAAGGTTTGAACCGCTTCAGCACCCGCGTGCAACGCTGTGGCAATGGTAGTTGTAGCTCTTAGCACATCAACCGCGATCGCACAGTCTGGCATCGTATCGGTTGGGGTAAGTTCGGGGGTGTGGTAAATAAATAGCTTCACTGGCTCAGTGCACCTGCTTTTTCAAATGCCGACTCCATATTGTACCCACTTAAGGTCATAGGGTTAATGATAAAAGGCTTATTTGCCGGAAATTTCTCGATTTTTCCGGTAGTTTTTAACCTTTTTTTCGCGCCATGCGTTCAATCGTGTCACTTAGACTATTCGCACCTATCCTTTCCCGCTCTTGCTCCAACCACCGAACAGCCGTTTCTGTCAGCGTCATGGTGAGTTTACGCTTGGATTCGTTGTAGATCTTCTTCCTGGACATCCTGACACTTTCGCTATGGTCGTGTACAATACGAATATAACACCGATTAAGCGGATTGAGCCAATGCTATTAGGTTTTAAGACCGAATTAAAACTTAATAACAAGCAGCGAACAGCACTAGCTAAACATTGTGGCGTTTCTCGCCATGCTTGGAATTGGGGTTTAGGTTTAACCAAACAGATACTTGATCACAACCAGGATAACCCAGAGGATAAAATCAAGTTTCCTACTGGGATTGATCTACATAAGTGGTTGGTAGCGCTGGTTAAACCCATCTGCCCCTGGTATTATGAGGTGAGTAAATGCGCCCCCCAGTATGCGCTTAGGCAATTGGCTCAAGCCTGGAAAGATGCGTTTGAGAAAAATAAAAAGCCGCCTCGGTTTAAGAAAAAAGGGCGGGGTGATAGTTTTACCCTGGATGGGTCAATCAAGCTCGACCACTTTAAAATTAGAGTCCCTAAAATTGGTTGGTTGAGGACCTATGAACGGCTACCAGTCTGTTTTCAACCCAAATCTGTAACCATATCCAGGACGGCTGACCGATGGTTTATCAGCTTTAAGCTGGAACATGAGCCAGTTAACCGACCCAAGCCTCACCTTGTAGTGGGTGTTGATCTCGGCATAAAAGCATTAGCCGTCTTGTCTACCGGGGTTGTAGTGGAGGGGGCGAAAGCTTATCGAAAGTACGAGAAAAAACTCTCTCGCCTGCAATGGTTGAACCGCCACAAGCAAATCGGTTCAGCTAACTGGAAGTCTTCCCAAATCAAGATAGCCCGTCTGCACCGGAAAATAGCCAACATTAGAAAAGACACGTTGCACAAACTCACATCCTATTTAGCCAAAAAACACAGCCGAATAGGGATAGAAAAGTTGAACGTGTCTGGAATGATGGCTAACCATAAACTAGCAAAAGCTATTCAGGATATGGGTTTTTACGAATTCAAACGCCAGCTAGAGTACAAGTGCAAGCTGTACGGAGCAACACTGGTTGTAGTAGACCAATGGTATCCCTCGACTAAAACTTGTTCGAGGTGTCATACCGTTAAGGATGAAATGCCTTTATCTGAGCGATTTTTCCGGTGTGACAACTGTGGACTGGAAATCGACCGAGATTTCAACGCCTCCATTAATTTGGAGATAGCCGCCAGTTAGGTGGCGTTAGCCTGTGGACTGGTTAAGTGCCGTCACTGCCAGGATGAAGCAGGAAGTAAACAGCATATTTTACCAGGTATTGGTAGATTTGTGTAAGTTTTATGTAACGGTTTAGGTTTTTATTAGATCATCTAACCATTGCAATCATTTTGAACGATTATGGCAACGATTTACACCCTCCATCCGGAAACGCCTCAAATACGCCGAATAGAGAAAATAAGGGACGACCTAAGAGACGGTGCGGTGATGTTATATCCCACAGATACCGTCTATGCCATTGGTTGCGACCTAAATGTCAAATCTGCTGTGGAACGGGTCAGGCGTTTAAAGCAACTCTCGAATGAGAAGCCGTTAACGTTTTTGTGTTCCTCGTTATCCAACATTTCTGAATATGCTTGGGTGAGTGACCCAGCTTACCGAATTATGAAACGCTTGATTCCTGGACCTTATACCTTTGTGCTACCCGCAACCAAATTAGTACCCCGACTAGTGATGAGTCCCAAGCGCAAAACCAGTGGTATCCGAGTTCCGGATCATCCGGTTTGTCAAGCCATACTCGAAGCGTTAGGCAACCCCGTGATTTCCACGTCGGCTCATTTACCCGATGAGATGGGACATTTCCCCACTGTGGGACTTGAAAGTGCCAAACTCTTTGATCAGTTTGAAGGTTTAGTGGACATTATTGTCGAGGATGGCTCGGAACCCGGTTTCCAGGTATCTACCATTCTGGATATGACTGGGGATGAACCGACAATCCTGCGCCAAGGTTTGGGATGGGAAGCCGCAACGGCGTGGGCTGTACCCGCTAGCCAGAGTTGGGAATAAGGTGAGACTGATGGGTGTAACCCTTTAAAGTTAAACCCAATCCAGTTAGGCTTTCGCTTTTTCAGGATTCGGACTACAGGAGACAGACGGGGGATTTCGGACGAAAGTCCACAAATAAATCCAGTTTGTAAATTGTCTACTCTCACTCACTCCAACAGCCATGGAAATAATGACCCCTTGCCAAGTACCTAAATGCAGGTGGAGCAAGGGTTAGCAGCCATAATCCTAGTCCATAAATCGGTAAGGGTGTCTGCCGTTTACTCATGATCTCTTGTTTAGTGACACACCACTCCACCAAAGACTAAGCATAACGTTTTACATTCAAATTGTGGACAGCAACAGAGTATTTATTCCAAATAACCACTCGTTCCTCTGCTGATGTCTGGGTAATTCGTAACTGTAGTCTTTAGGGGCAATACCATGAACGTTAAAACTGTAAAATCTATCACTCAACCTTCCCCAAACCACCTCGATAATCCGGAAGTTTTCGGCACAGACACTCAAAGTTTAATTGATCTGTTGCTAGAGGAAATGTGGTCGGCACTCTATGGTTCCAAACCTTTAGGTCAAAACAATGGTGGTTCGGGTTCTGAGTCCAAACCTCTACCCAGTCGCGCTCAAGTGGTGGCAAACCGGATAGCGCTGGAGGTACAACGAATCTGTAGCAAGAGCGATCGCATTCAAACCTCTGGTCAAGTCCGCTCGTGGCAATTAACCCTGGCACGTCACCGCTTACACAAGTGTTTAGGCTACTATAAATTGGGTTCTAAGCAAGGGCGTGTTGAATTACACAGCACATTAAGTGCCATGGTTTATCGCCATATCGCCCAACCTCAATCCCAGTTAAAATTCTCGGCTCGCTATAATTTAATTGAGGACTTTTTACAAGACTTTTATGCTGAGTCCCTCAAAGCATTTCGCCGGGAAAATGAGGTAGATGTGGACTACACGCCTCGCACTCAAATCGAACTGGCAGAGTATATGGCGTTTACGGAACAGTATGCCAAGCGGCGAATTACGTTACCGAACCGTTGCAGTCAACAGCTTATCGTCCTGAGAGCGCAAAGTTTTGCCAGACGCCAACCCAGTGAAACTCCTTTGGATATTGAGCAGGCGGTGGAATTTGCCAAGGGGGAAGAAGCCCAAGAACTCAGCCGTTCACCGGCGATGCAACAAGTGCGGGCTCACTTGGTCGCTCAAACCACTGATCCCAGTGAGTCGGTACTGCGCGATCGCGTGGTGAGTGAACTGGTCAACTATCTTGAGCAACAAGGTCACTCCGACTGCGCGGATTATCTGGTCTTAAAGTTACAAGACCTCGCCGCACCGGAAATCGATGAGATTTTAGGGTTAACCCCCCGCCAACGTGACTACCTACAACAGCGCTTTAAATATCATGTGGAAAAATTCGCCCGGTCATCCCACTGGAAACTGGTACACCAATGGCTTGGAGCTGATTTGGATCAAAAATTAGGCATGTCGTCTGACCAATGGGAAACCTTTTTAGCTGAACTTGATGAGCAACAACAGCAACTAATGTCTCTCAAACAAGCCCACAAGAGTGATGCTGAGATTGCAAAAGCCCTCAAGTGTACACCCAAACAACTGCAAAAGCGCTGGACTAAGTTATTAGAATTTGCCTGGAAAACTCGCAATTCCGAAGTTTCTCTTGCCAACTAAGGAGTGGAACAGGTGAATATGGAGGAGGTCGAACAAAAAAATTTGATTCTCTTAGCTTGTCATTTTAACGGTTCAAATCTAACCGTTATCCCCCTCTAACTCCTCCAGTTTAGATGGGGGATTCTCCTGAGAGTATCGATTCAATACGGAGTTGCGGCTCATTGTAGGAGCATATTTCAGACGTAGCCTATTACCTCCAGGACGCAGGGGAAAGATTAGCTAATTTTATGCTGACAAGAGAAAGGACTAATGGAAAATGTGACCGCTTTACAGGGTGTCTACAGACGATGACTACTAATTTTTGCTAAGGTAGTGTTGACAATTTGAAATGATTAGGACGTATTTCTGGGCAAGCTTACTGTCTTAAGCAGTTGAGGAGAGCATCTCATTCATTAGACTCATTTATTAATAATATCAGCAAACATGGTGGTTAAAATGGCTCCAGTTTTAATATCATCCCCCGTAACAGAACAAGATCAACACGCTCTCCGGCAGGTTTGGCAAACCTTGGGTCCCGATAGTTGTCCTCGTTCCTACAATTTCCATTGTCATACTACGGCTTCTGATGGTCAGCTTCATCCCAGAACGTTAATTGAACAAGCCATTGCCATCGGTCTGAAAGGGTTTGCTATCACTGATCATCACACAATCGGTGGTTATCAAATCGCTAAAACCTATCTAGATTCCCTCCAGCACTCTTTACCCACTCAGGCAATTCCTCACCTCTGGACTGGCGTAGAAATCACTGCTCGCTTATTAAATACGGATGTTCATATCTTGGGCTATGCTTTTGATCCCCACCATTCCAGCTTAAAGCCTTATCTCAATGGCAAAGCCCCCCAACATCAGCAGGCTGAAGCGGCAACTGTAATTGATGTTTTGCATCAGGCAGGTGGCTTGGCGGTACTGGCTCATCCCTGCCGTTATAGGCGTTCAGCCCATGAACTCATTCCCGCCGCCGCCAACATGGGAATTGATGGAGTAGAAACCTATTATGCTTACGCTAACCCCGATCCTTGGCATCCCAGCCCTAAGCAAACTCAGCAGGTGAAACAGTTAAGTACCACCTATAATTTGCTCAATACTTGTGGTACAGATACCCACGGTTCAAACTTGCTACGGCGTTTGTAAACTACCCAACACTAACCCTTCCGTGTAGAGACGCGCCATGGCGCGTCTCTACAATCAGTCGAAGATTGGAACCTTTAGCATTTCATCATTCAAATTGGTCGCAAACGTGTCACCTTCAAGGTAAAAGAACCCCCTCCCGTCTCTCCAAAAGCACGGACCCGGATAATATAGGTTCCGGTTTCAGTAATCCGGGAAAATAACAACGAATTCGTCGTGCCATCAGGACCATCATCATTTTCGGCAATAGTCGAGCCATCAGAGGCTAGGAGTGTGACAATTGTGTCAAAGCTATCTGAAATCAAATCAATAGCCACTTGGTCACCAGCACTCAATTCGAGGGTGTAGTCCCGGGCAAACCCGCCCTCACCCGTAGGAATATCTTGCTCAGTGAGGGTATCAGAGATTTCATTACGCTCAGGAATCGGAATCGGATTATACAGTTGATTTTGCGCTCTCACTGCCGCCGCAGTTAAGCCCACTGTCAACCAGGTTATAGGAACAAGCAGAGCAAAGCTAAAACGAGCGGCAAAGGCATTCATCATAGAAAAAAAGCATTCATTTAGGCTAAACGAGTCAACAAATTCGCAGGAGTCCCCAGGCTCAACGAATTAGTATGAGGGACTCTAGGGTAGTTATTGATGATTTGGCAGTTATTGATGATTCGGCACTCATGATCATCACCGTCGAATATTGAAACAACACCACTCTTGACGCTTCCATAGGGTAGCCACTGTCCAGTTATGTTGTTCTAGGGTATCAGCAATGGGTTTCGCCTGATCCAACAATATCCCGCTAATAATTCCCCAACTCTTAGGACTTGCGATCGCACTAATTCCGGGAATGAGGTCAATAATCACTTCTGCCAGGATATTACAGAGAATACCATCAACCTTTTTCCCATTCAAAAGATGAGACAATAGATCAACACTACCTTTCTTCACCACTAAGCGATCGGCACTTATCTGATTCAGTTCTCGGTTGCTGCGGGCGGAGCGCACGGCTAGGGGATCAATATCCACCGCCAAAGCTTTTTTTGCCCCCAATAATACAGAGGCAATGGATAAAATACCCGATCCACATCCAACATCCGCAATAACTGGGTGGCTATTATCATAACTGATTCGCATTTCCAAGGCTTCCAAGCATAGCTGCGTGGTAGGATGGGTTCCTGTACCAAATGCCGCACCCGGATCGAGACGCAACAGCAGTCGCTCGGTTTGTTGAGGTACAGATAACCAAGCCGGATAAATCAAAAAGCGATCGCCAATTTCTGTTGGTTCCCAATACTGCTTCCAACTGCTTGCCCAGTCTTCTTCATCAATCAAGTGCCACTGGGTTAGGGGGATTGGCAATCCTACCGTCAGCGCATCTTGGCGCAACCATAGGGAAAGTGCTGCCAAATCCAACAGATGTGCCTGATTTTGGGGTAAGTGCGCTCGGATCAGTTGAGAGTGTCCTTTGCTTTCACAGGACATCCCTCGACAGCCGAAACTCTCCAGTCGCCAGAAGATTAAATCCTCCAAGGATGGATCACTCAAAATTGTAATTTCCCACCAGCTATTTGCCATACGATTTCAGATTTTAGATTTCAGATTTTAGATTGAGGGAGAGCCGTTGAAAACCAATAGATACCGGAGAATCGTTGTTCTACTGTCTGAGTTATCCAAAATCCAAAACCCAAAATCCAAAATTGACGTGACTACAGTGTTACCGTATAAGCGTCCCTAATACCAGGAACTTTGGTGATTTCGGTCAAAATTCCCTCCGGTAGGGGATCATCAATGCTCAAGACCATTACAGCATCACCTCGGACAATTTTGCGACCGACCTGCATACTGGCGATATTCACATTAAAACTACCCAGCAGCGACCCAATTTTACCAATAATTCCCGGCATATCGCGGTGCAGGGTAAAAAGCATGTGGTGACTCGGTGGCACATTAATCGGAAACTCGTCAATACTGGTGATATGAATTTCACCATCGCTCAATAGCGCTCCCGTCACCGAATGTTCACCCAAGGAACCCTTAGCCGATAGCATCAGCGAACCACCAGAATAATCTTGAACCGAAGCATCGCGGGTTTCAATCACCCGAATTCCCCGCTCTTTTGCCTCTATTGAAGCATTAACGTAGTTCACCCGCTCACGTAAGGCTTGGGATAATAGTCCTTTGAGAGAAGCTACCACTAATGGCTGACTATTATTTGTGGCTAACTCACCCTGTAACCGGACATTCAGCAGTTCAATCCGCCCACCCGCTAACTGACTGACTAAATTTCCCAGGGTTTCTGCCAAACGCATGTACGGTTTGAGCTGTTCTAACACATTAGGCGATAATCCGGGAATATTGACAGCTGAACGGGCAGGTAATCCTAAGAGGACATCACGAATTTGTTCAGCCACATCAATGGCAACATTAACTTGGGCTTCTGCTGTTGAGGCACCGAGGTGAGGCGTGAGGATCACTTCTTTGCCCAATTCTCGGAGGGGAGATTCTCCCAGGGGTTCTGACTCAAATACATCCAGTGCTGCCCCAGCTATTTTACCTGTCTTTAACGCTTCTGAGAGAGCCGCCTCGTCAATTACTCCACCTCTAGAGCAATTGATAATTCGAGCCGTTGGTTTCATTTTCGCCAAGGCTTCGGCATTAATTAGATGAGTGGTTTCCGGGGTTTTGGGAATATGCAGGGTGACGTAATCGGATTCTCGTAATAACAAATCCATATCCACTAGGCGACAGCCTAGCTGATCCGCTCGTTCCAGGGAAATAAAGGGATCATAAGCCAGTAGCTTCATCCCCATGGAACGGGCGACTGTTGCCACATGGGAACCAATTTTACCCAAACCCATAATACCCAGGGTTTTTTTGTAAACTTCGGCGCCGATAAAGCGTTTACGATCCCATTGACTATTTTTCACCGACTGATTGGCTTCTGGGATATGGCGTGATAACGACAGCATCATCGCTAAAGCGTGTTCAGCCGCAGCAATGGTGTTCCCTTCGGGGGAGTTAACTACCACAATACCCTGACGGGTAGCCGCCGGGACATCAACGTTATCAACGCCAACTCCTGCACGTCCAATAATTTTCAGTTGTTTGCCGGCTTCGATGATTTCTTGAGTCACACGAGTGCCAGAGCGAATCATCATGGCATCATAGTCAGCGATGATACTAACGAGTTCCTCAGGCGATAGAGTGGTTTTCACATCAACCTGAGCCACTTGGGAGAGGATATCAATTCCAGCTTGATCAATGGGATCGGATACAAGTACTTTAGACATTGCCAGTAGAAGGGTTGAAATGAGCTACACCGATTGCGCCTTACTGTAAATTAATATAGGAGTGCTTATCAACTACACAACAGGGCTATCGCCGGACAATCGCGATGACTGACCGCAGTAGGTTATTGTAACGGTAAAGGGGTCAGTACTTACCACATTGACGGAAAGATTTAAACTTCCCTGAGTTTAAGTGGGTGTTGACCATGATGCCAATCCTCAACCCCCAACCCCAAAAACCCGCTCAAATTCCCGTGGATTATGTGTTACCCTAGCTAGCTAGCTAGTTAAGAGTGGTTCGAGCGATCGCGCACCGAGGTTGAACGACTGTTCCAATCCATCACACAAACATTTGTATCCAAAAGGTAGCGCATTCCTGGTCAAAAGAACACCCGATTCCTCACTAATTTTGTGAGCCAACCATTCTTTTTCTGGAGCGCAAAGGTGATAGACAAAAAATTCATGTTTCTTGCGCTTGGGCAACAATTGGCATCTAAATCAACATTTGTAGGGGTACGATCCTATCCATTCGTGATCTATTCAAATTCCCCCAATACAATAGAAAATACAATTATTAAGCACGGGTGTAAAAACAAAAATATCGAGACTAGATATATCCAAAATTTTTCTCTAAAAATTGATAGCGGTGCTTGAGCCAGTTGCTTAACGTCTTCTTCGCTAAATCTTCGTCCATTCTTTGGGCGCAAGGATGGTGCCCCTACAGTTAGGTGTATCGCATCGACTTGGGAATTGCTATAGCAGTACAGGGCATTTCATCTACCTGCCCACTTTCTTAATATGTTCTTAGGTGTTAGGATTGAGGTTAGGCAAAAATGAAGAGTAAGGCTTAATTTTTATCTGAATGGCGCTGACTTTAGGGTTTGTAAGGCGTTTATGGCGAAGACAGCGCAACTACAAACCTAGTGTGATTCATTTAAGTGTCAAAGCCTCTGTAATGATATAGCTCTACCTGATACTATGAACTACCTGATTGCTGTCCTGAAAAATCGCATTGAAGCCGAAGAAGCTTACACGGTTCTGGAAAAAAGGGGCTTACCGATGAATCAAGTCACGATTCTCGGTAAAGGTTACCAAAGTGCTGATGAGTTTGGCTTGATTGACCCTAATCTCCAGGCGATTAAGCAAGTTAAGCAACTCGCCTATTGGTTGCTCCCCTTTGGTTTTGCGGCGGGATATGCCTTTAATCTACTCACAGCGATTGAAATTCTACCTATAAGTCCCATAGGCAATCATATCATTGGCGGTATCTTCGGTGCGATCGCGGCAGCCATGGGCAGCTTTTTTGTGGGCGGTGGTGTGGGTATCGCCTTGGGTAGTGGTGACGCACTCCCCTATCGCAATCGCCTCAATCAGGGGAAATATATAATTGTTGTTAAAGGTTCAGAGGACTTAATTCGCCAAGCTACGCCTTTATTGAAAAAGTTTGAGCCGGAAACGATTCAAGGCTATACCCAGTGACAGTCCAAGGTGATATTAAAACCTTGTTGGGTAGACAAGAAAACAATTGGTTTAAAGATTAAGCCGTTCGAGTCAGACGGCTCAACTTAACCATTAAATTCAAAAGGTTAAATCCTCTACAACTATCGCTGAATGAATCACAGTAAATCGATGCGGCTATCGTGAATCCAGCAGCGATTATCGGGGCTGTGGAACCAGGATTCACCATCTCGAGCTACGGTGCGATTATCAATCTCAACAAACACATTCCCAGGTAAGAGTTTAACAATTTCTCCCCAAGGCGTGGCGCGACAGTTAGACATTTCCCCGGATGAACCCAAAATCTTGCCCATACGCGGAAAGACATCTGCATCATCAGGGAGATTTTCATCTTCGTGATAGAGGTTGTCTAAATCGGGTTCAGCTTGAGCGATAGAGTGTTCTGAGAAAACGGGTTTGTTGAGTAAACTGATACCGATAAAAGCAAGGCTACCCACTAACCCCGTAGCGATTGCAACGAACAACGGAAAATAAATTCTGGGTGATTTCATCATCGGATACTCTACAATGAAAGGATGAATGTTACTCGGCTGTATTTGGGGATAAACCCGCACACCAAACTTGAATTTCCTGAAATGAACCCTGGTTAATAGTCCAGTCTTTCTAATAGGATTTTTACGGCTTGGATAATCGCATCTGGTCGATCCACCCAGACAAAATGACCGCTGTTTTCAACCGAAAGTTGCACGTAATTCGTCGAGAGTTTAGCCAACTCATCGTGGATGCGATCGCGTAACTGATTCGCGGCTTTTAATGGCATCAAAACGGTTAGAAGTGAAGGAATGAAAAATGAAGAGGCTTTAATACTAACAATCGGCAGATCCTTAAGATGACTAGCGCAGCGGACTTGGCGACCACTTGTATCTAAACTCAAGATTTCTCGTGTCATCGTTACCCAGTGTTTTGGGCGACAGAAAGAACGTTTTACCGCTTGACGGGAATCCAGGGAAAATTGACGTAATTTCGGTTTAATTAATTCAAATACGCCAATTATATTTAGCAGACGAATGATGCCCAATGTTGCTCCCAGAACGGACATGATAAAGCCTGACGCAAAGAACAATTGTAATCCGCGCAGGATTAGGGGCATTTTTAACATCGCTGATTCATGTAACCCGTCGGTCAGGACTAATCCTACAACTTTTTCAGGGTAGCGATGGGCGTAAAGACGCATATTGTAACTGCCAAAGGAGTTGCCCACTAAAATATAGGGAGGTTCCAAACCCGCCCGGTTCAACATCTGGTCAAGTTCGGTGACAATCTGATTACTGGTGCGAGGATGGGGGCTGTGATCGCTCCAGCCAAAACCCGCACGATCATAAATACAAACCCGCGAAAGTTGCGCCAATTCATCCACCAAAAAATAGCCCTCAACTCCACCCAAACTATGATCGAGTACAACGGTTGGATATCCGGTTCCTGCTGTAACGTAATGCAAGCAGAAACCGCCCACATCCACCCGTTGACCCGGTGGTGGTGTACGATCTTCTCGCCAGCAGGCGATCGCTTGATACAAGGTTGTAGCCGTTAGGATTAAAATTCGCAGGTAAAACAGTGACATAGGAGTAAGTCAGAGTAGGATAGAGTGTTCAGTTCGGTTCATCGGCTAGTTTCTATTCCCAAACAAATAACTTTAGCAATTTTTTCAGAGATGAAATATAATAACAAAATTATGCATAATTCATAACTCATCATTACTCATGCTGCCACGAGAGGATTTACTCAAAGGCGTCGAAAATCGTGATACGGTTGCCCGTGTAATTGATCAAGCAGAGCAAGCCATCAAAACTTGGGAAGTGGTGTTGAGCGATTTCCTCTCACCGCCAGTGCTAGTGGAAATTCAGCAGCAGTTTGCGCGGTTGACAGAGGTACAACTTTTGCCATGGGGGGGATATCCTCAAGCTGAACGTCAACGTCTGGGGATCGCCCGTGAAGAATTACCTCTGGATCAGTCTCAAGTTGAGGTAGCAGCGTTAGATATTGAGGGCAATTTCCTGTTTGATCCAGCCACCCATCGGGATTTCTTGGGCGCGATTCTGGGTACGGGGATAGTTCGAGAAAAAGTCGGCGATATTATTGTTTTGGGTGAACGCGGCGCTCAAGTGATTGTGGTTCCAGAAATTGCCGCATTTCTGGAGACGCAGCTCACTCAAGTGCGTTCGGTTCCGGTGAAAGCTCGACCCATTGAGTTGAGTCAACTCAAGATTCGAGAACCGAAGAAGAAAGAAATGACGACAGTTGAAGCATCAATGCGCCTGGATGCGATCGCGTCAGCCGGATTTGGCACATCCCGCAGTAAAATGGCAGATATGATTGGCGCAGGTGATGTGCGGGTAAACTGGAAAGAGATTAGCCAAGCGAGTTACTCGGTTAAATCGGGTGACTTAATCGCGATTCGGGGTAAAGGACGTTTGCAAGTTGGAGATGTTGCTATAACCAAAAAAGAGCGTTACCGTATCCAGTTAACCCGATTCATGTAAACCAACTCTCCCTAACAATTGCTCCAGCAGCATTAGGTTAAAAATTGATGACAGACTCAGTAAGCCATCAGCAGGAGGATCTTCCCGTCGAGATGCAATCATCTAAACTCAAGCCGAGCTTTTCTTGGCAAGGGATCTTTTCTTTGCTGATGTTTTTTTATATGTATCTGCCAATTTTGGTCTTGACATTTTACAGCTTTAATGAATCAGCCTATAGCGCTAATTGGCAGGGATTTACGCTGGAGTGGTACATTAAGTTATTTAGCGATACGCGGGTGCTGAAGTCATTGCAAAATAGCTTGACAGTCGCTTTCGTTGCTGTGATCATTTCCGCCGTGATTGGCACATTGATGTCAGTGGGGTTAGCCCGTTATCAATTTACGGGGAAGGGGTTATATCGCGGTGTGTCTTACTTACCGTTGATTATTCCCGATATTGCGATCGCGGTGGCAACTCTGGTGTTTTTGGCGGTGATTGGCACGCCGTTAAGCTTGTGGACGATTGTGGCGGCACATGTGGTATTCTGTCTGGCATACATTGCCTTTGTTGTCTCTTCGCGCATTTCTAGTCTTGATCCGTATTTGGAAGAAGCAGCACTCGATTTAGGGGCGACTCCATTTCAAGCGTTTATTAAAGTGTTGTTACCAGAATTGATGCCTGCCATAATCGCGGGATGTTTAATTTCCTTTGTTCTGAGTATGGACGATTTTCTGATTGCTAGCTTTACGGCTGGAACCGGCTCTACGACTCTACCGATGGAAATTTTTAGCCGCATCCGCACTGGCGTGAAACCGGATATTAATGCCTTGAGTGTGATTTTAATTGTCGCCTCTGGGGCAATTGCATTTGTGGGTGAGTTGCTGCGCTATCAGGGGGAAAAGAAGCGGCTGCAATAGTTATTTGTCATTTGTTATTCGTGATTTCTTAGAAAATAGTAAACCATTAATCATAAAAAAATATAGGCTATTTGTCAACTATTAGGACTGTATTCCCCAGAATTGGCGAAATGTATTAAAATTTGTAAATATAGAGAAATAGGATATAGCGTTTAAAACTGTCCGACGAAGCTGGAAATAAGGAGGGGAGAAGTGGAAGCTACCATAAACTGTGCTGAAGCCTGCGTCAATGGTTGCGTATTGGGTGATAAATGTCCCAATAAGGAATATGCGGCTAAAGCCTCAACGTTTATCAATGAGACGTCATTGGATAAAATGCATGAGATGGCTGAGGAGGCGCGACGGAAGAAACGGATGGAACCACCAAAGTGGGTGATCCCTGATTTTCCAGAGTAGTTGGAATTGCATTCAACTCACATCTTGCACTAGTCTCAATCAGCGAATTTTATGTAGGGTGGGCAAGAGTTATAATAAGAGTATAGTTTGTTGCTCTTACCCACCACACAGCAACTTAGAGTTGATTAGAATTGAAAATTCACTAAGAAGGGATGATTGTGAATGATGATAAGCACCTATACATAAATTTGTCAACTGAATTAAGGGGTGTCAATATTTTTTTTCATTATTTACCATTACCCGTTTTATTCTTTACCTTTTTCAACAAAATTCTTTAAGCTAGATAGTAATAAATCCCAAATATTAAGCATCTCAGAGTACATTTTTTCAGAATTTAAGTTCTTATGTTCCAGTTGAAGATTTGTTCCATTGTCAACTTCATCAAGAGTATAACAAATAGTTAACTGATTTTCTGGCGTTCTATTTGTCCCGTGATTATCGCTCCAATATGTATATTGAAATTTTTGATTAGGTGTTAAGATATCAATGGTTCCATAATCAGTAAATTCTTCACCGTTGTTGTTTCCTTTCAGTAAAATATCACTACCCACTTGCCAATCAGATATAACCTCTTTCAGGGGATAATATTGGATTATTTTTTCTGGATTTGTCAATGCATCAAATAGTAAAATTGGCGGTGCACTAATAAACAGGCTTTTTTTTATTGAAAAGCTCTTCATGATTTCTTGTCCTTATGCTGATTGGAGAAAGGCAGGGAGAGAAGGGGCGCTTGGGTCATCTGTAGTACCATTACAGGGGTTTCAGACTCGATGTGATACACCCTTTCCAAGAGTAGAATATCGCTTTCATGGTTACTGTACTACACCCTATTAGAAACTGTTATGTCAGGCTTGGCATAACAGATCCCTATTTTTATCGGGTAGGATGTATTCGTTGCATAACTAAACAGAGATGGTATAACCAACAAGGGTAGGCGCGATCGCACTTTCTGTTGCCTTAACCCAAAATCGCCCCAACTGTGGCACTCTGAGAGAATAGAGAAAATAAAGATAGTCTGACTACAGAAATTATCCCGATAGGTTATGCAAACACTTCCAACCCCTCAAACTGCCCCCAAACCCCCAGCATTAGATACCGTTATCCACCGTCGCCAAACCCGCCCAGTGCGAGTCGGGAATGTCACGATTGGTGGCGGACATCCGGTGGTGGTGCAGTCGATGATTAATGAAGATACGTTAGATCTTGAGGGTTCAGTGGCTGGGATTCGCCGCCTCCATGAAATTGGCTGTGAGATAGTCCGAGTCACGGTTCCCAGTATGGCGCACGCCAAAGCCCTCGCCCAAATCAAGGAGAAACTGATTCAGACGTACCAAGAGGTTCCCTTGGTGGCTGATGTTCACCACAACGGGATGAAAATCGCCCTAGAAGTCGCCAAGCATGTGGATAAAGTGCGGATCAATCCAGGGTTATATGTGTTCGAGAAACCAAAGAGCGATCGCACAGAGTATACTCAAGCTGAATTTGAACAAATTGGCGCAAAGATTAAGGAAACCTTAGAACCCCTTGTCGTTTCCCTACGAGATCAAGGGAAAGCCATGCGAATCGGCGTGAATCACGGTTCCCTGGCGGAACGGATGCTATTTACCTACGGCGATACCCCAGAAGGGATGGTGGAATCTGCGCTGGAATTTATCCAAATTTGTGAATCCCTCGACTTCCGCAATCTAGTGATTTCCCTAAAAGCTTCCCGTGTGCCGGTGATGCTGGCGGCGTATCGGTTAATGGTACGGCGCATGGATGAGTTGGGGATGGATTACCCCTTACATCTGGGTGTCACAGAAGCCGGCGATGGGGAATATGGACGGATTAAGTCTACAGCGGGTATTGGTACGCTCTTAGCCGAAGGAATTGGTGATACCATTCGCGTTTCTCTGACGGAAGCACCAGAAAAAGAAATTCCGGTTTGCTATAGCATTCTTCAGGCTTTGGGACTGCGGAAGACGATGGTGGAATATGTCGCCTGTCCTTCCTGTGGTCGCACATTGTTTAATTTAGAAGACGTACTGCACGAAGTTCGGGAAGCGACGAAACACCTGACGGGTTTAGATATTGCTGTGATGGGTTGTATTGTCAATGGTCCAGGGGAAATGGCAGATGCGGATTATGGCTATGTGGGTAAACAACCCGGTTATATTTCCCTGTATCGGGGACGGGAGGAGATTAAGAAGGTGCCGGAAGATAAGGGGGTTGAGGAGTTGATTAATTTAATTAAAGCGGATGATCGTTGGGTCGATCCCTAAGATGGTCGGGGTACGATATATCGTACCCCTAAAATCACATTAATTAGACATGACTAAATGATAATAATATTGACAAAGCCTTTTCAACGAGTAAGCCAACCCAAGCAGATTAAATTGTTGGGTTTCGCTTACGCTCTACCCAACCTACAATAACTTTGTAGGGGCACCATCCTTGCCACCCGTGTCAACTTAAGCCATAACCCTTACCAATTCTGGTTTACAGCCATTCAAGGAAGGCATAGCCTCAACCGAGGTATTTCCTTATCGAACTTGGTAACGAAAGTATTTTACTTCCCTTGCTTCCCCTGCTCCCCCTGCTCCCCCCGCTCCCCCTCCCCCCCCCGCTTCCGCCCGCCCCCCCCCCCCTCCCCCCCTCCCCCCCCCCCCTGCTCCCCCTGCTCCCCCTGCTCCCCCAGCTCCCCCAGCTCCCCCAGCTTCCCCAGCTCCCCCCGCTCCCCCCGCTCCCCCGCTCCCCCTGCTTTTAGCGCTTAAGTTGACACCAATGAAGGCTTGCGCCCGCCCATGATAGAGAGGTAAACTATGTCGTTTAGCAATTATAAAAGTATTGGCGTAGTCGCTAAAACCTTTCAGATTAAGTATGTTCGGGACAATTTCATTGCTGAGCTTGAATTTGACGTCAGTGATAGTTTTAGGAATGAATTAGAGCTAATTTTAAATGAGGGGGTGTTTGATAATTCAGAAAGTGCTATTTGCGAGACGATTATTTATCCAATATTAAAAGAAGTTTGGAAAGCTTATCGCCGTAATTTTTTGCTCTGGAGTCACCAAGCACTAACTTATGATGAAAATTTATCCGGGACTCCTGATTATATCGTGGCAAAGCGCTCTCCCCTGGGTACAGTCGTGTTCGATAAGCCCTATTTCGTAGTCGTTGAGGCAAAGAAGGAGAGTGACTTTACTGAAGGATGGGGGCAATGCTTGGCAGAGATGGTGGCGGTGCAGAGAATTAACAATGATCCAGAACAAAGGATATTTGGTATTGTTTCCAATGGGGCAATATGGCAGTTTGGTCAACTGATTTCTGATAACTTTACCCAAAATAAAAGGTTTTATACAATTCAGAACTTGGAGCGGTTATTTGCTGCCGTTAATTATGTTTTTCAACAGTGTGAGTTACAGTTGGATCAGCAATCGTAAATAGTTATACCCTATTTCTTAGCAATTTGTACAACTTTGTTCCAGATGTAGCCTGCTACATCTGGAACAAGAATAATGGATAATTAACAAATCCTAGGTAATTGATCACCTACTAGCATATCAACGATACGTTCCGCACCAAAAGCGGTTTGCAGTAATACAACTCCGGTAGGTGAGTCAATCACTTCACCCACAATACAGGAATCCTCTCCGGCTGGGTGAGACTTCATTGCAGATACTACAGATTCGGCGTGCGATCGCGGTACAATAACTACCAGTTTCCCTTCATTGGCTAGATATAACGGATCTAATCCCAAAATTTCACAAACCCCCCTTACCTCTTCCCGAATCGGAATCGACGCCTCATCCAAACGAATGCCAACTTCCGAACTTTGGGCGAATTCATTTAACACTGTAGCAACACCACCGCGAGTTGCATCCCGCATCGCATGAATTTGGGGACAAACCGCAAGAATTGCATCCACTAACCCATTTAACGGTTGACAGTCGCTTTTAATTTCTGTTGATAATGCCAATTCCCCACGGGCGATTAAAATAGCCGCACCATGATCTCCCAATTGACCATTAATAATCACCGCATCACCGGGTTGAATATGATGGGCGGAGATAGAAACACCTTCTCTAATAACACCAATTCCGGCTGTATTGATAAAGAGTTTATCGGCAGATCCGCGATGGACAACTTTGGTATCGCCTGTTACCACTTGCACCCCAGCAGCATCTGCGGCTGTTTTCATACTTAAAACGACTTGCCGTAATGTTTCGACGGGTAGCCCTTCTTCCATAATCATGCTACAGGTTAGATACAGGGGTTTTGCCCCACTAACCGCTAAATCGTTGACGGTACCATTAATGGCTAATTCACCGATATTACTACCAGGAAAGAATAGGGGATCGACGACATAAGAATCCGTGGTAAAGGCTAATCGATCTCCTTGAGTAATTAGTTTTGCTAGGGGGATTGTGGCTTGATCTTCGAGTTGAGAGAGGATGGGATTATCGAAACTACCGACAAAAATATCATCAATTAAATCCCGCATGGCTTTACCACCACTACCATGTGCCAGGGTAATGGCGGTATCTTTAACTTTATTGGGGCGGCGTCGGATTTGTTCGATTTTTTGGAAGAGAGGATTTTGGTTATTGGTCATTCGTTAGACGCGATTCAATTGAGTAAAGGGCGACGCGATTCCATTGAGTGGAATAGTGTTGTTAATTGATGCAAGCGGGTCGCCCCTACAGGGGGTTAATTGATGCCGGCTGCGGCTTTGGCGACTTTGGATAGGCGTCCATATTTGTAATACGCAGCACAAGCCCCTTCTGAAGATACCATACAAGTCCCAATCGGGTTTTCGGGTGTGCAAGCTGTACCAAAAACTTTACATTGCCAAGGTTTCATCACACCTTTGAGGATTTCTCCACATTGGCAAGCTTTGTGATCAGCGACTTGGCGATTGGGAACGGTAAATTTTACTTCTGCATCAAATTGGGCGTATGTTGGGCGTATTTTAAACCCAGAACTGGGAATATCACCGAGTCCTCGCCATTCAAATTTTTGCCGTACTTCAAAGACGGTATTCATGGCGTTTAAGGCGACGCGATTTCCTTGGGGTTGGACGATCCGATCATATTGGTTTTCTACCTCGCAGCGTCCTTGAATGAGTTGCTGCAAGATCATCCACAAGGATTGCAAAATATCTAAGGGTTCAAAACCAGAAACAACTATTGGTTTTTGGTAGTGTTGGGCAATAAATTGATAGGGTTCTGTACCAATAACCATGCTGACATGACCCGGACCAATAAAGGCATCGAGTTGTAAATCTGGATTATCTAATAAGGCTTGTAAGGCGGGAATGACTAGAACATGATTGCAGAACATACTGAAGTTTTTGATCCCTTCAGTATCGGCTTGCAGGATAGTTAAAGCCGTACTAGGGGCGGTGGTTTCAAAGCCAATTCCGAAGAAAACGACTTCTTTATCCGGGTTTTCTTTAGCGATTTTTAGGCTATCTAGGGGAGAATATACCATGCGAATATCCGCCCCAGCTGCTTTGGCTTGGAGTAGACTTTTCTGGGAACCGGGAACCCGCATGGCGTCGCCAAAGGTGGTGAGGATTACGTTAGGATAGTCTGCGATCGCGATCGCGTCATCTAGGCGTCCCCTGGGCATTACACATACGGGACAGCCGGGACCATGGATTAATTCAATGGTGTCGGGTAAGATTTCTTCGAGTCCATATTTAAAGATGGAATGGGTATGACCACCACAGACTTCCATTACTTTTAGCGGTTGGGTTGGAGTTTTGCCTAATTGAGTGGTTAAAGTCTGGATTTCTCGCAGTAGGGCTTTGGCTTTTTGGGGATCGCGAAATTCGTCAACGTATTTCATGGTTAGTTATTTGTCAATTATCATTGGTCATTGGTCATTTGTCTACATTTGCTATGATTTATAACGTAGTCGGGGCGGGTTTAGTCAAGTTAGATCTTTTCTGTGAGAGGTTATCCGTAAAACCCGCCCCTACATTTATTCGGCTAAGGCGAGTTCTTGGAGTAATTGTAAGGTTTCGGCGGCTTCTTGTTCGTCAAGGCGATTCATGGCAAAGCCGACGTGGACTAATACCCAATCGTTAACACAGGAGTCAATGGGATGATTTTCATCAATAATGCAAGCAATATTAACCTGACGTTGGACGCCGCCAATATTGACCATGGCTAATTGGTGTTCTCTGTTGGTTATTTCAGTAATTTGACCGGGAATGCCTAAACACATTTTCCTATTGTCCTTTATTCGTTGTTCGGTGTATTTTGTCCTGGGTAAGCCGAGGTATAAACCCACATTTACTTATAGTTAAAGCTACCTTGACATCCATCTAAATCTGCCCCAACAGATGATTGTGCTGCTGCAATTACCGCTTGTCCTAAAGATAGTCCTCCATCATTGGGTGGAACGACGCTTTGAGTCAATACTTTCATACCCATCTTCTCTAAATTTTCACTGACTTGTGTCAATAAAATCCGGTTTTGAAATACACCCCCGGTGAGGATAACGTGATTGCTGATTAAATCAGGACTTAACTGCTGAACCATATTCGCGATCGCATCGGCTAATCCTTGGTGAAATTTTGCGGCAATGAGAGACTTTGGCACATTTTGCTTTAAATCTTCCAGTAATGCAAGCCAGAGAGGACGAGGTTCTAGTTCAAACGGAGTTCCCTTATCTAGGTTGCCAATCTCGAAGGGATACACCGCCAATTCTTTAACATAATTTAAGCTATCCTGGGTAACTAAGGCTTCCATTTCAATCGCGGCTTGCCCTTCATAGCTACATTCTGCCCGACAAATGCCCAACGCCGCCGCCACTGCATCAAATAATCGTCCGGTGGATGAGGCGAGGGGTGCGTTAATCCCTTTTTCCATTAGCTGATTGAGAAGGGGACGGGGTTTTTGATCCAGAAATTGGATTAAGTCTAAATCCCCATACTCCTGTTGTAACGTTTCCCAGTTCAATGCTGCCATTAAGTGGGCGTAGGTATTGCGCCAGGGTTGATAAATTGCCTGTTCTCCGCCAATCATGGCGATGGGTTTAAATCTGCCTAATCGTTGGAATTTGCGATAATCGGCGTATAGGAATTCTCCACCCCAAAGTGTGCCATCTTCACCATAGCCTAATCCATCTAAAGCAATTCCTAATACAGGGGAAGTATTGAGTGGGATACTATTTTCTGCCATACAAGCAGCAATATGGGCATGATGGTGTTGGATAGGATGTAAGGTGAGATGATTGGCGGTAGCGAGTTCTTGTCCGAGTTTGGTAGAGAGGTATTCGGGATGTTTGTCTGTCGCGATCGCGCTGGGTTTATGTTCAAATAGGTTTAGGTAGAGATTTAGGGTATTCTGGTAAGCGTTAAATGCTGCCGCATTTTCTAAGTCTCCTAAATGTTGAGATAAAATCGCTTTTCCATCTCGCAATAAACAGAACGTATTTTTCAGTTCACTCCCCATCGCCAGAATCGGCGGACAATTTTCAAATCCTGGGGGTAAAGGAATGGGTTGGGGTGCATATCCACGGGCGCGGCGTAGGGTTTGAATTTTGACGTTTGATGTGGGGCTGGGCGAAGCATTCGCGTTGTCACTTTGCCATGACACCGATAGATCGGGGCGCGAATGCTTCTCCCCTACGAATTCCCCTACGAATTTCCCGGCGAATTTCCCGGCGAATCCGGATATAACTCGCACAACGGAATCATCAACCCGATTAACAATATCGCGGTTATGCAGGAGAAAATAATCGGCAATTTTGCCTAACTTTAAACGGGCGTCTTGATTATCGATACATTGCGGTTCATCGGAGAGATTACCACTGGTTAAAATAATCGGATAATCCAGCCGTTGCAAAATCAAATGATGGAGGGGAGTATAAGGTAACATGAATCCCAGAGTTGTTTGTCCCGGTGCGACTGAAGCGGCGATTTTGGGTGTAGAGACGTTGCATGCAACGTCTCTACAATTGTCGCGATTAGAGATAACATCGATTAAAACAATAGGGGCGGCGGGACTTTGTAATAATTCCCGTTCTTTAGCATTTAGAGTACAATATTGTTCAATAACCTCTAAATCTCGCGCCATCAAAGCAAAAGGTTTATGATAACGTTGCTTACGCGATCGCAAGTTTTGGACAGTGGTTTCATTAGTGGCGTCACAGGCTAAATGAATCCCCCCTAATCCTTTAATCGCCACAATTTTTCCCTGTTGCAATAGGGTACAAACGGTATCGATGGGGTTAGATGTATCAATCTTTTCACCATTCGCCCCTTCTAACCATACCCTTGGGCCACAAATGGGACAAGCAATGGGTTGGGCGTGAAAGCGGCGATTTTCGATATCAAGATATTCCCTGGCGCAATCGGGACACATCCCAAACTCAGCCATGCTGGTATGCTTACGGTCATAGGGAATCGAGCGAATAATCGAAAGACGCGGACCACAATGGGTACAATTGGTAAACGGATAACCATACCAACGCGATCGCGAATCCAGGGTTTCAGCTTGACATTGGGGACAGGTGGCGGCGTCAGGGGGAATTTGAGTTTGGACGGTACTATTGACACTTTTGGCAATGGTAAAGTCACAGAAAACGCGATCGCCTTGATCGGGAGTACGGCTAATCGATTCAATTCGGGCAAGGGGTGGGCACTCTAGCTGTAAGCGTTGCACAAAATCTGCGATCGCGTCTGTTGTTCCTGATACGTAAATTAAGACGCCTTGACCATCATTACAGACTTCTCCTACTAGATTACACGCCTTTGCCAAACGGTACACAGTTGGGCGAAATCCCACCCCTTGTACTGTACCCCGTACACGAATTTCTTCCTGGCTGATTGGGGATGGATAATTATTTATTGCCATTAACTTTGCTCCCCTAACGTTTATGAGCGCAAGGATGGTGCCCCCTACAAGGTTAATGTATCAATTTCAGCTTGCCAAGTCAGCCGTGGTTTTAATTGGGTTTGTAGTAAGGGAATCTTAGCCTAAATTATAGAGAAATCAAGACTTTAAAAATCGCGAATTCATCGTATTCTAAAACACTCGTTCACCGTAATCGTACAATTAGGAAAAGCGAGAATATCAATAGACTGTTGCCCTTTTAGAATTAACTGAAGTTGGTAACCATCTACTTGAGGATCTCTAAAAACGTGGAGTTGCTGTGTTGTCACATTAAAAACCCAATAGTCAACAATACCCCCTGCCGCGTAGAGATTGGCTTTAGTCCCTAAATCTCGATTGATTGTGGTATCAGCAATTTCGACAATCAGGTAAACCTCCTCTGGCTTAGGATGATCGTCTGCATAAAAGTTAGCATTGGGATGGACAACGGCAATGTCAGGTTCTGGTTCTGAGTAGGTATTGAGTTGAATCGGATCTTGCAGTCGTACTAAGACTTGATCCCCCAGAAGCTTTTCCAAACATTTTTCAAGGCGTTTACAAAGTGCGCTATGGGCAGGACCTTTGGGCATTTTCTGAATTATTTGTCCGGCGATGAGTTCAACCTGTTCATCTGCTGCTAAAATACCGACCTCTGCCATTCGATGGTAATCAGCCGTAGTAATCAGGCGAAGATTGGTAAGTGGAAGGGGGGTTACAGTCATAGGTTGGATATCAGCTTTGAGCTTAATTTTATTATAAGCTTATGGCAATTGAATTCCGAATTCCTAGTCAAGGCGTAAATGCGTCTGTTTTATAACTTATTTTACCAATCAGCAGTCCGCAATAGACAACAGCGGTGTCTATTGCGGACGACTAAACGTAACGTGTATGAGTTAACTAGAATGAGTTAGAATAGCTCAAATAACTGATCTATTCCCTAATTTCTAATCACCTTAAATGCGCGTTATTATCCAGCGAGTTAAATCTTCTCAAGTAACAGTTAACGGTGAAGTCGTTGGCAAAATTAATCGAGGGCTAAATTTGCTAGTGGGGATTGCGGATAGCGATACTGAAGCCGAATTGGATTGGATGGCGCGAAAATGCTTGGATTTGCGTTTATTTCCCGGAACCGATAGCGGTAGCGATCGCTGGGAAAAGTCGGTTCAGGAGATTGGCGGCGAATTATTGGTGGTGAGTCAGTTTACCCTGTATGGGGACTGTCGTAAAGGACGTCGCCCTTCTTTCTCGCGATCGGCGAATCCAGAACAGGCGGAGAAGCTTTATCAGCAGTTTGTGGAAACGTTGCGCCAGAGTGGGTTACGAGTAGAAACTGGGGTATTTGGGGCGATGATGCAAGTCTCCATTGAAAATGATGGACCCGTGACATTGCTGCTGGATCGGTAGATCATGGAAACACGAGACTACTGTCTTTGGTATATACTGTGACTACACAGTTCTCACCCCCTGGAAAAACAACTCAAATCCGAGAAGGGGTAGGTGTTTTTTCAGAACAAGGTAAATTTCCGGCTGTATCCCCCGCGAGTCTTGGGTTTGAGGACATGACTTAAAAAACGACTCTCTCGGAATTTTTGAAATGCTTACTGGTGCTGGATTCTGGCTGTTTTGGAAAAAGGTGTCTATTGTCTATCAAAGTCTGAAATGCTATATTAAGTGGAGTCTCTCGGAATTGAACCTTGAAAACTATATATATCAAGCGTTTCAGAGGTTGGCAGTCAAAACCTTACTGAATCCCTATCAGGGATTGAAACAAAACGTCATTATTTACGTCCAAAGTAATCTCCAACAGTCAAAACCTTACTGAATCCCTATCAGGGATTGAAACCTATTCAGATGGCGATTTTACAGGTCAATTCGGCTGTCAAAACCTTACTGAATCCCTATCAGGGATTGAAACAAGATCAAGAAAAACGATGTAGTCATTGTCACAAAGTCAAAACCTTACTGAATCCCTATCAGGGATTGAAACACCGAGCATTTTTGACCTCTACTAAATTAATTGGTCAAAACCTTACTGAATCCCTATCAGGGATTGAAACAGCTATGGGAATTCCCATGTCATTAGACAGTGAGGTCAAAACCTTACTGAATCCCTATCAGGGATTGAAACAGCTTATACCCCACCATGGGTTGCAACTTGGTCATCATGAATCACCTGCACCATCGCAGGGGTAATCCAAATCGGTTCAGCCATCTGCTAACTCTCGCATGGCATTGCGGTACTGCGATGCCCCCTGCTGGTAAGCCGTCATCACCTGCTCGAACTCAGGATCATAAGCCATCAACTTAATGCCATCCTCCATCACCACCAGGGTTAGTGTATCCCCTTCCCTTAAATTAAATTTGTCCAAGATTTCCTTAGGAAACGTGGTGCCAATGGAGTTGCCCACTTTCCGTAGTTTTATTTCCATGATTTAATTCTCTACTGACGTTATTACTATTGTAATCACGCCAATTACCAGACAAGCAAGCCAAAAACGAATGGAGTCCAGTGCGATGCGCTCTAATACCAAATCCGAGTTAGCTACCCCCGTTATAACCTAGTCCGCGCAGGCGGACTTTGTTTGTGTAGCAGCGATTTCAATCGCCGTGGAAAAAGGGGGTGATCAAGGCGGATTTGGTATAACAGCAGCAGCTTGTTATCTTGAGTCGGTGATTGTCATTTGTCATTTTTCATTCGTTATACATTCTGTAGGGGCGGGTTTCACTACTATCCTTTTTTCTCTCACTCAGATGCAATTAAACCCGCCCCTAAACCCAACCTTAGACACAAGGTTCCGGTTTCCGTAAGCGAAGGGTCAAGTCGGGGCGGGTTTAGTTCAGTTAGTGGTTTGAGCCGATGCGTTATTAGTAAAACCCGCCCCTACACATTCAAAACTCAAAACTCAAAACTTATTGTCATGTAAGATTCCATGTAGCCCTTACGCCTGATAAAGATTCCGATGTAGATTATCAACTTCCTCCAAGGCTTTTTCAACTCCTCCTTCGGCAACACTCCTAACGTAGTTAAGTTTGATTTCCTCTAGCATATCTATAAGTAAGGATTCAATTTGCTGACGGTTTTGCTTCTTCTGTAATTCTGCCTCTAGCGCGTCTTTGAATTTCCCCATCAGACGGCTGGTTAATTCTACTCCCACTGGATCTTCAAGAGCCTTGACTAGGTTGTTGTAAGCGGATTGAGAAAGGTTTTTAGACAATTCCTCTGTTAACTGATTAGGCAAGTGACTCAACCCTGGCACATTCCGTATTTGCTGATAAACAACGGATTGGCTGAGGGTACTCTCCAGGCTGTGATGGACTAAAGCTTCTATATCTGGCTGGACTTGAGGGAGAACTTCATATACACTCAGATTAACCAGGCGAGTCGCGATCGCATTGACCTCATTTGTTTCATTCACTTCAATATAACGTCGGCGAGACTCAGGATAAAACAGCCAGCGTGCGACTTCACCCTTTTGAATTGACTCTTGCATTTGGTCAATCACCTGAACGCCGATAATTTCAGCAATTTCCTCAGCAAAACTTATCGCAAAGTCATAATTAAGTTGCTTCCGAAAAGGTTCCAGATTCAATAACTCAGTTTGATAGAGACGAATGATTACTGGAATAACTCGCAACCACCGCCAGAAGGGAAGCACCAAGAAAAGGTCATACCACCGCCGCAAAATCGCTTCCAGCCAGTTTAATTTGAGCTTGCGACGACTGCTATAGTAGGTTCGTGCTAAAATTTCTAGGGTAAATAGAATGATAAAAGGTAAGTCAATTAACCAAAAATAATCAACCAAACCGCCAAATCTGCCAATATCTCGATAGTAATTTCTCTCAATCAGGGAGCGAACTTCTGTATTGAAAAATTGAATAGATTCCTGCCATCCTGCCTGAGATAGATACGCAGAACTCCAAAATATCCTCAAGGCATCACTAGCATAATCCTCTCCTACACGAGTCCGCATTTTCTGTTGAATTTTTTCTAGCGTATTGCTTTTATTCGCTCCTTGGAACGGATTGTCTGCAACGAGTCGATGACTAAGTTGCTGCAATTCCTTTAGTAATTTTTCTGACTGCGGCGATTGCAATCCTGCTTGCGAAACCTCTTCTTCCAGTGCGTTTACTGTGCTGAGATAGTTTTGCGTTTCCGGATGGGGTTCAATACCCTTAACCGGGTCATAAATTTTGACCAATCCTGGAAAAAATTCTAGATAAAAGTCACGTAAGGTTATATAACTCAGGTCAAAAAAGAATAGAAGCAAATTCACTACAGCCAGGATAGCAATGAGGCGTTCAAACCAGGATGTTCTTAGTTCAGAGTTAGAGGTTTTTCTTCTAGCTAGTTTGGATGACATATATGTACGGCTGCTATAATCACAAGTTTCAGGCTGACCAAGGTTTGCTAAAGTCGTGATAAAGAGTTAACCCACCATCAATAAATAGAGTTTGTCCGGTGATATAGTCAGCTTCCTCAGATGCCAAAAAAGCCACCGCTGCTGCCATTTCTTCTGAAGTTCCGGCTCTTCCCATCGGAATGTGACTTTCTACGTTGGCTTTTTCCTCAGGGTCATTAATCCATGCTTCATTGATCGGGGTAATCGTTGCCCCAGGTCCGATACCATTCACCCGAATTCCTTTGGAGGCGTATTCTAAAGCCAGAGTTTTTGTTAAATTTCCCATTCCTCCCTTACTAACCGAATAACTTACATAGCAAGGTCGGGGAATAATTTCATGAACGCTAGAAATGTTGATAATGACACCTTTTTTATTGCCGTCTAAAAAATGTTTAATGGCTTCACGGGCGCAAAGATAAGCCCCTCGGAGATTAACAGAAATGACTTTATCAAAGCTCTCAATTTTTGTTTCGTGTGCCGCACTCTCCATTTGAATGCCTGCATTGTTGATCAAAATATCGAGTCCGCCTAACTCGTTAATAACGGTGTCCATCATCTGAAAAACATCGTCTTCTTTTGAGACATCGCCCTGTACTAGTAAGTCTTTAACACCACAGCCTTTGATTTCACCACAAGCTTGATCCATCTTTTCTGCGGTGTCTGCGGCATCTTCGGGACTGCTGCGATAGTTAATGGCTACATTGACACCTTCTTGAGCCAAACGAATAGCGATCGCGCGTCCAATTCCAGAACTTGCACCTGTTACGAGAGCGTTTTTACCTTTGAGACCTTTCATCATGACTAAACCTTTATTTTAAGCAACTAAAGCCTGTATTTTCAGACAATGTTTTTTTGCTTCATAGTATTAAAAATCAATGTTATCCAAAGATAACATTGATGCTCTAGCTATAAATCCACCTTTCGATAGAGCTGTCGCCATCAAGGTTAGGACTTTCTTATTCAGCAGAAATTCGCACATATTTATACATATCTTCCGGTTTAACAAACTCTCTCTGCAGCGGCATCAAATTGTTGAGGAATCCGGAATTCTGCCAACACTGGACTGGCAAAGATGTTTGTGCGCCACTGGATTAACACTCTCCAGTAATTTGCTCGTTGAGTGATTGAGCGCTTCCTAATGCTAGCCAAAAGCGATCGCGAAACATTTGGGCTAGTCTGGCAGCAGCTTGGGCGATGATATAGCAGTAGACACATCGATTAGGACAAACGAACTGTTGTAGAGACGCTTCAAAAGCGCGTCTCTACCAAATGATGCGTCCTAACCGCTATGGCGATTGCTATAGCAGGATGGTAGCGCTGACCGGGAGCGTAGACGACACCGAAGGGAACTGGAAACCCGTTAAAAATAAACAGCGGTAGAATAGCAGGATACCCAAAACTGCATAAATTCCATGTATCGCTTACGATCTCTGCCCTGGCGATCGCTGTTAGAAGTCTCTGGGATTACTGTTGCGATCGCGATCGTCCTCGAAATTATCATTGGCTTAGGCTTCACCCAATCCCCTGCGATCCGTGAGATGCTCCAGTTCCTGTATACTCCTCCCTTAGGGATGATCATCTCCTTAATGGCAGCTGTGGGGTTTGGAGTTCTCGCAGTTTATGTTCTGGAACGGTTTTATCCCCACGTTTTGATCAACAGTAGCAGCTTGTGGGCATTAATTCCTTGTTTAGCCCTAGTTTTGGGCTTAAAATCACTGTTGCCTTTACCTCCTTTCTTGGTAAGTTTAAGCTATGCAAACGTGGTTGCTGTTCTCGTTGGCGTATTTTGGAAAGGGCGTCCCTACTGGCGTTAGCAAGCTGAGTTCAAGATTAGAAGGAAATTAACAATAGACTTAGGCTATTTTTCATATAGACTATCTTTATCGGGTTTACCTAAAACAAAAAATACTGTTCATAGACTGAGATAAAAGTAGTTGTTGAAAACAAATATAAACCTAAAAACACAGGAGCAATTCGCAAATGCAGTTACAAAGTGTAGTTGAGCCATTCGGTGAAGTTAATGTTTATAAACAAACGAATGGTGATTTAAACATCGTTGCCACTATTCTCACCGTCCCTGATATTGAAGGCGCGAGAATGGGACTCGCCCTTGATGGTTCTGCCTCCATGAAAAAAATGTATGGAGTCAGCGGTATCGTGGGGGGTGCTTTTGCGATGGCGGCTAGTGCTAGCACACCTAATGTTATCGAACCCGTAGCGCGGACAATGGTCAGTTTTCTCGCTAATTTTTCCGCAAATGGCAAGGTTGATGTGATTTACTGGGCTTGCAGTCCAGATGGATCTAAAGTCGAAGAATTAGGAGAATTTGATGATCAAACCATCCAAAACATTGCCATTGCTGGACCTAAAAAACTCCCCTGGGGACGAGGAACTAAATTATTGCCTCCGTTAAGACTTTTTGTGGACAAGTTTACAAATGTACCTGCACTTGGCGTTAAAAATCCAGCGGCTATTTGTGTATTCGTGACTGATGGAATTATTGAAGACTTAGCCGATGTCAAAAAATACTGCTTTCAATATGCTCAAGCCATCTCCCAAAAACAAAAACCCTTTATGAAGCTGTTTCTCATTGGTATAGGCGATGAAGTTGATGAAGGGCAAATGGATGAGCTTGACGATATGTTTGAGGGGAGTGGCATTACGGATAGTTTTGGACAAAGTATTGACCTCTGGGATCATCAGTTAGCCAGTGACATGAATAAACTAGAGCAAGTTTTCAAAGAACTGGTTTCCGAAGACATGATTGTCATTGGGTCAGGTCGAATCTTAAATCAAGGGGGAAAAATTTGCCAGGAATATGCTGATGGCGTTCCTGCATTGCTGCGATTCACGATGCCAGCCGGATCAAATTCATTTACCTTAGAATTTCCGGGAGGAACTGTCACTCAAGATATTTCTGAAGCTTTATCACAACCTTAAATCATGTCTGGTGAGGAAATAAAATGACGAGATCTGGTCAACCTTCTAACCGACCCAACTCCCTTCGCCGTCAACAACTTCCCAGTAATATTGTGGCTAAAGAATTTGGGGAAGTCAATGTTAGCAATACAGGGGAGGAATTGCAAGTTGTATTTACTATTCTGATGGAGCCTCAAGGACAGGATGCTGAAGGCTGGAAAACCGGTGTAGCCTTGGATGCTAGTGCTTCCATGAAAGGTCCTTATGGGCGCAAGCTGGAAGGAAAAGTTCCACCCGATGTCATGGCGGATTATGAGAAAAAACAATGGGTGGAATCCCGCCTTGAAGATGGGAACCGAGTTAAATCCTTTAAAAAGGAAGCGTATCAAGATGCAATCCAGAAAGGGTATTTTAAGACAACACCGAATACCGTTCAACCTCTCGCCCAACAATTTACAGCCTATTTAGCCGGAAACTTAGATGTAGATGGTGGGACGAGTGTGATCTATTGGGCTTGTGGTAACGGAGCAGAAATTGAAATATTAGGAGATTGTACGGAATCTGAATGTTCTACTCTTAATGTTAATGGACCGACTAAGGTTACCTTTGGTGAAACCACAATCTTGACGCCAGCGTTTAAACATTTTGTTGAACGCTTTGTTGATGCTAAACGAGGGATGTACATTTTCATTACGGATGGCAGAATTGATGATTTAGAGGAGGTCAAACAATATACCACTCAACTCGCCCAAAAGATTGCCGCTGGCAAACAAAATTATGTCAAAGCGGTTCTGATTGGTGTGGGATATGGCGTTGATGTGCGTCAACTTGAGGAATTAGATGATCTGGATACAGGCACTGATGTCGATATCTGGGATTATAAAATAGCGACGGAAATGCAAGCACTCTTACAGATATTTGCAGAAGTCGTTGATGAAAATCAGATTGTTGCCTCCACAGGTATTATTTACGATGATACGGGTAAAATTGTCAAAAAATATACAGATGGATTGCCAGCTAAAGTATCTGTTTCCATTCCAGCCAATTCTCAGTGGTTTGAACTGGAAGTGTATGGTCAACGAATTCGTCAAACTGTTATTTCATCCACCTAGAAGGGTTGATATTAAGTAACGCCCTTAATATTTATTTTCCGAAGATTTCAAACTGAGTCGAATTAAACAGGAGAAAAAAATGTCATCGCGTCGTTTACCCGTCTATCTTGTCCTAGATTGCTCTGGTTCTATGTCGGGTGATCCGATTGAAGCCGTTAACCAGGGAGTTAAGGCACTTGTTGCCGAGTTAAAAAGTGAACCCTATGCGTTAGAAACGGCTTACCTGTCAGTGATTACCTTTGAAAGTACAGCTCAACAAGTGTGTCCTCTAACCGAACTGATGACATTCCAACCGCCCCATTTCTCGGCTAGTGGTGCTACCTCTATGGGAGCCGCCCTGAGACTTTTATCCCAATGCTTTGATAAAGAAGTTCAAAAAGCGAGCGAAACTAAAAAAGGCGACTGGAAACCGTTAGTATTTCTAATGACAGATGGGATGCCTACTGATACTTGGGAAAATGCAGCAAAGGAACTAAAACAGAAAAAACCCGCGAATATTATTGCCTGTGCTGCCGGTTCAGGTGCAGACGAATATCTGCTCAAGAAGATTACAGAAATTGTCGTCAAACTTGATAATCTCCAGCCCGATACGCTGAAGCACTTTTTCAAATGGGTGTCTCAATCGGTGAAGCAAACATCCCAAAGTGTCGCTCAGGTGATGGCAGATAATCAGCCGATTAATCTACCTCCTCCACCCCAAGGTATCACCATTGTTCCTTAAGACTACTCCACAGCATCTTATACTGAATTCTATTACGGGAGGCAGAGCCTCCCCCCTCTCGTTCCCAGGCTCAGCCTGGGAACGAGAGGGGGGACAGTAAGAGGAGGCGATTGAAATCGCTGCTACACAAACTTTCGTCCGCCTGCGCGGACTAGATTATAAAGGGGGTGGCTAACCCGGATTTGGTATGACCCCTCCCCTAAGAGACTGTTGGCGGGTCAATACTGCTCGGATAAGCCTGTCGTACATCTGTATGGTGGAACTTCAGTTTAAGAGTTCGCATCCCTGACTACGAACAAGAATTAAGCGTCAAGTTGCCGGATTTATCGCAAATTGCCCTAGATACTTTTGCCGCCAAATGGCGTCAGCTTTGCGATTCGTGGGCAACTCTAAGACTCGAATCCCTTGATTGGGTAATGGATTCAGTAACTGCTGCAATTGCTGCCAAGACTGAATTAGCTGATGTTCTACACCATAGGTCAGACATAATTGAGCAAAGTTGATGCTTTGGGGTGTGGCAAAGAATTCTTCAAGGGGTGGGTAAAATTGAGAAATAGGTAACATTTCAAAAATACCACCCCCGTTATTATTGATTAAGATAATGGTTAGATGACCGATAAACTTCTTGTTGAGCAAAAAACCATTGGTATCATGTAATAAGGCTAAGTCTCCCGTTAGCATCACGGCACTTTGATTCCGGTGAGCAATCCCTAAGGCTGTCGATAAAGTTCCATCAATTCCATTAGCTCCCCGATTAAACCACGGTTGAATCTCTGTATTTCCTGGAGACCAAAAAAATTCTACATCCCTCACGGGCATACTATTGGCAATAAATAATGGTGTCCCTGCTGGTAAATATTGAGAGAGTAACCAGGAGGCTTTTCCTTCAAATAATTGAGGCATTTCTGCCATTTTCTGATCAACGGCTGCCCTGACTTGGGTTTCTGCGTCACACCATTTTTCCAGGTAATATGGGTTTTGTTGTGATCCAGCTTTCCCCTGTTCCTCTATCGGGGCGGGTTTAGTTCCGTTATCGGTTTTGTCAACAACGTTATCCGTTAAACCCGCCCCTACAGTCTGATTTTGTGTCTTATTCGTTGTTATCCATTGCCCAATTTCTTCGATAGGAATCCGCAGATGAGTGGTTTTCCCATGCAGGGCATCTAAGTTATGATGACTCGGATCAATGATCCAGCGTTGGGGTTGACAATGATCTAACCAAGTCCGCAGTTCTTTACTTGTGGGCAGTTCACCAATTTGAATGACGATAGTGGGTGTAAGTTGTTGAGCGAGTTGGCGATTCCGCAGAATTAAGTCGTAGGTGGAAATGAGATAAGGATTGAGGTGAGCGTAGTTTCTTAGCGGTGAAAGCCCTTCCGCTAATAGGGGAAAGTTTAGGGCTTGCGAAAGTTGGGAAATTGCATGACAATAGGCTTTGGGGTTGTGGGGTTGCGCTAGACCTGCAATAATTAAACCGCGATCGCACTCTTGCCAGTCTGAGTAGGGAATGGGGTGCACAGGTGCAGGGGGACAGGGGTGTAGAGGCGCAGGAGTAATAGCGGCAAAGAAATCGTCAGCCTGGAATTGGGATTTTAAAGGAGTGACGGCTGGATCACGAATGGGTGCCAGAGGATCACGGAAAGGGCAATTTAAATGAACTATACCAGGAACCGGAAAGCGCGATCGCTCCCAGGCGTGAATCATGGTTTGTCGCAGATATCTCAGCATCGAGATTTCCACAGACGGTACGGCTAATTCGGTTTGCCAGTTGGGATAATTGCCATAGAGTTTCACTTGGTCAATGGTTTGCCCAGAATGACAATCTCGCAGTTCAGGTGGACGGTCTGCGGTTAAAATCAATAGAGGAACGCGGCTTTCCCGTGCTTCGATAATAGCCGGGTAGAAATTCGCTCCGGCTGTCCCGGAAGTACAAACCAACGCCACCGGTAGCCCCGATTTTCGGGCAAGTCCCAAGGCAAAAAAGGCAGCCGAGCGTTCATCGAGAATGGGAATTGCCTCAACTTGGCTGTGTTGTGCAAAAGCAACGGTAAGCGGAGTGGAACGTGAACCGGGACATAAGACGGCTGTGGTTAATCCCAACCGCGTTAACGTTTCCACCAGTATAGAAGCCCAGACGGTATTGGTATTACGAAAGTCAATTAGCATCGCATCTTATACTAGCAGAAGCGTCTACTCATTGAGGCTTTGAGGATGCGATAACTAAATCATGACTATTTATCCCAGTGAAGAAATCTCATCTACCACCTGCATCCGTCCTCGGCGAAATGCACGAAGTAACCGTTCTAGGGAGTCCCTCTCTTCATCAGTCAGCGACTCTTCTAGCAATGCCGCCATTATTCCGTATCGGTCAGCGAGTGTAATTTTACCAGAACTGGTAGCTTGAGCGAATAAATCGGATAGGGCACCGGGTAGAAGTCTCACTGGAATTTGCATATCGACTGTTGGATTGACTCAACACTTTCATCCAAGTATGAATCATCCTCAGGATTTGAGGGATATGGGTCAGACCCCACACCCCAATACGGCTAGGGGAGCAGGGGATTTAGAGACGTAAGGCGTGGAACGTCTAGAAGCAGGGAGGAGCCAAGGAGCCGGGGGGACGAATGACGAATAATAAATAACGGAAGTGGGATTTGCGATCGCGTTGATTGCGATACCATCCAAGTGTAGTCATCATCACACCTATTACTATGGAGCCAGATTCTCTTCCTGCAGAGCTAATCCTGACGCAATCGCGTCAGAGTCTGGGTAATATCCGACTAAATTGGACTCCCCAACCCGGTAATTATCTGGACTATAACGGTCAAACCTACGCTGTCCTGGAGCGTCGCCATCGCTATCTCCTAAAATCTGGGCGCTATCGTTTGCACAAAATTGCCCTTTACGTCCAATCGGCGCCCCGCCCAACGGAGAAAAGTTTGGTCGATGGGCGCTGGGTGCTTGGCGATGGGAGTTGTCAATATAATGCGAATTCTGAACTGGTGCGTTGTGCTGTCAATCCAGATGGTCCTTGCCAGTCTTGCCGTTACTACGAACCCATTGAACAAAATCTGAGTGACCCTGACATCACGTATCGAAAAAGTCACTGAAGCTAAATTTTATAACTCCCGCCGCTAACTTCTACTAAGTGTGGCGGGGGAGCAATGTTCCAGACATGATGCAAGAAGCATCTGGAAGCGGGGGGAACTTTTTTCATCGGTTAATGAACCGACGATTGAGTTAATGAGTTTCTTTTTTCGTCATAAAACTGGCTAGCAATGAATCCGAGGGAATAAATGAGCGCCGCGTTACTAGAAGCTCCCACGGCTGCACCAATGACCGGCAGAATTTCCACAAAACTCAACCCACCTTTGAGAACTCCGGAACCTCCTACAGATAAACCAAAAATCGCTAGAACTTCACCACGTCGCGTTGGTTCTTTGAGCGAAAAGCCATAAGCCGCCGCAATGCGATAAACCATCTGTGCTTGGAGGGCTGTCACCGCTGCTAGCTCAATCCCAAACAAGGCAAGGGCTAAAGGTGGCATAAAGTTGGTGATTAATCCCAGCCTACCTCCTTTGATCGCGGTATCCACCATCAGCCGATGAGCAAGCTGTTCGGATGTGTCAAAGGGGTAATCCTGTCGCAGCTTGTCTACGTCTTTTTGAGCTTGTTCTAAATCCACTTGACCCAGTGCAGCAACGAGCAAGTTAATCCCTGGAACTTTGGCTGCATATTTAGTCAGCGGATGTTCTGCAATGGGTGCCACGATTTTGCCGACTGTTTCCGTTCCCGGTTCGACGAATCGCACAGCCGCAGGGCGAACAGCTTTTCCTACCGCCGTAGTTGTGCTGGTAATGGTGTCAGCCGCCGATTGCGTAGCTTTGGTCGCCAACTGAGTGGCAAACGTGGCGACTTGAATGGTGGTTGCGATCGCGTCACTGATTTGGTCTGTAAATGAACGGTTTTTCCACTGTGCTGCCATATTTCAGTTAATTTTTATACATTATGGTGGTTGTCATTTCTACTCTAAAAGAACAAAGACCCCATATCATCTATCATTTGACAGTAAAACCCGCCCTGGTTAAGTAGAGACGTTGCATGCAACGTTTCTACAACAGTGAATTATCATTCAAACTAGAGTTAAATGTTAATAGTGACTCAAGAGTCGTGAATAAACATCCCCTGTTTCGGTCAATCATCAAACTCCTAGGATTTTACCTAGTCCTCGGTTTAGGTGGTGCAGCACTACCGGCTAACGCCCAGTTTCGAGAAAACTTTAAGCGGGACTTTCAACAACAATGCCAGCGAGCCAGACAAGCTCCCGGTGCCAATTTGAGTGAAATAACTGAATACGACAGGCGTCTCGAACGAGCCTATGTTTTGCCCAGGCAAAATCGACCCAGTTTAGTCGGTTGTGATTTGAGATCGGCTGACCTCAGAGGAGCCAATTTAGGCGGTGTTGATCTCAGCGCTGCCAACTTAAGTCCTAGAACCTCGGTGAGTCGGGCAATTGTTACAGAAGTTCCCGCCAATCTCACTGGGGCAAATCTGAGCGATGCCAAGCTAGATTATACTAACTTGACTCGTGCTATTTTAGTCAATGCCAATTTTAGAGGCGCTCGGTTGTACGATACTAATTTGAGTGGCGCTCAAATCGTTGATGCTAGTTTGGAGGGTGCGTTTGCCTCTTATGTTATCCTCTATGGGGCAAACTTGAGTGGATCAACTCTAAGTTTAGGAAATTTTTCCTCGGCGAGAATGACAAATGCTGATTTAAGCAATACCAATCTTGTTCGAGCCAATTTGACATTAGCGGACTTAACCAATGTCAATTTCAATGGGGCAAATCTCAGTGAAGCTAATTTAAGTGGCGCTAATTTGACGGGAGCAAAACTCATTGAAACGGATCTGCGGGGAGCAACAGGTGTCAATTTGCAGGGAGCGCAGTTGTGTCGAACAAGGCTTCCTGATGGCACAGTAGCCGCTCCAAATTGCGCCATGACGGATAACAATCCGTCCTTGGAGGCACGTCCAGAATTGTTTTAGGCAATAGGGAGCTGGGGGAGCTGGGGGAGCTGGGGGAGCTGGGGGAGCTGGGGGAGCCATAGCACATTTTCCCTGATAGCGGTGCAAGGGTATAAAAGGGTTTAACCCTTTTTTCTTGAACAAGAGTAAATATCAATGCCACTCAATGGCGTACTGTATCCCCATCTTTGAGAAGATGAGTCACTGCTGTGGCTACAGCGTTGAGGTTAACTGTAGCCACGGGTGAAAGTAGCATCAGGAAAATGGTAGTAATCAGACGCCAATGGTTCATGATTTATGGTTCATCATTCATCGTTCACGTCACCGCAAGGTAACAAACTCCTCAGAGGTCGAGGGATGAATGCCAACGGTAGCATCAAAATCGGCTTTTGTCGCTCCCATTTTCAGCGCGATCGCAACGCCCTGAATAATCTCAGCCGCTGATGCTCCAACCATGTGCGCTCCTAGCACTTTATCGGTGCTTTCGTCAACCACTAACTTCACAATGACCCGTTCCTCTCGACCGGTCAGAGTATGGTACAAGGGGCGGAAACGGGCGCGATAGACTTTAACCCCATCCCTATACTTTTCCCTAGCTTGGGCTTCGGTTAACCCCACCGTTGCAGCTTCTGGGGTACTAAATACGGCAGAGGGGACATTTTCATAACTCATAATCCGGGATTTGCCGCCAAACTCCGTATCGGCAAAAGCACGCCCTTCGTTAATCGCAACTGGCGTCAAATTAATCCGATCCGTGCAATCCCCAACGGCATAAATATGGGGGACAGAAGTCCGGCTATACTCATCCACCGCGATCGCATCTTGAGCTACATCGACTCCAGCCTTCTCCAGTCCTAGATTCTGGAGATTCGGCTGGCGTCCCGTGGCGGCGAGAAAGATATCCCCAATTACGGTTTCCTCATGCTTACCGCAAACTGTAACCTTCAGTCCATCTCCTGTCTTTTCAATCGCTGTCGGTACGCTACCCTCTAAAATCCGGATACCGTGTTCCTGCATTCCCTCTTGGATTTGAGTCCGAATATCATCATCAAACCCCCGCAAAATCTTCTCTTTGCGGATAATCTGGGTCACTTCAGAACCCAAGCCATGCATAATACAGGCAAATTCCACACCGATGTAGCCACCGCCGAGAATCACCACTCGCTTCGGTTGCTCCTTAAGTAGGAACATATCATCGGAGATAATGGCATGTTCTATACCGGGAATATTGGGTTTAACCGGCTGTCCACCCACAGCAATCAAAATTTTATCCGCACTCACTTTTTGCGACGCGGTACTATCGTTTTGAGTCTCAAAAATCTCTAATGTATGAGGGTCAACAAACTTGGCATAACCCCGAAACAGTTGCACTTGGGAATTATCCAACATCCGCAAGTAAACCCCATTGAGGCGTTCTAGTTCCTTTTGCACCGCCTCGATCATTTTATGCCAGTCAAGGGTACTTTGTACAGCACTCCAGCCATACCCTTGTGCCTCTTCAAACACCTCCGGAAAATGAGAGGCATAAACCATCAGTTTTTTGGGAATACAGCCGCGATTTACACAGGTTCCTCCCAAACGACTGAATTCGGCTACTCCTACCTTTGCCCCATACTGGGCTGCTCGTCGTGCTGTGGCAATTCCGCCGGAACCGCCACCAATAACAAACAGATCAAAATCGTAACTCATAACTGGCTCAACTCCCGTTATATCGGCTAAAAACTTAAACTATCAATAGTTTGGTAGGTCGGCAAAATTCCAGTAAATAGTGAGGATCTTCATTTGTCATTTGTCCTTTTTCAGGATAGTCCAGTTGATTTCCATCGACCTATCTAGAGGTTGATCCGATATCGCCTCTGATCCACCATAAACGCTCATTTGAAGACATTACTTCTTTTTCGGTGATGTTGAGGATGAACGAGACTCAGATCCGCCAATCCCATCTTTTTCCTGCGGTTGTTTGGGTTGTACGTTCTGGTAAAGTTGTTGACGTCCATTGCGAATCACCCTCAGCATATCAGCAAGCTGTTGCTCAATACTATTAAGTACAGAATCAGCATAGTCATCCGCACCGTTTTGAATATCTTCGCATTCTTCGAGTGCGAGTTGGCGCAGTTGTGCCAATTCCTGCTGGGCTTGTCGGCGCATCTGTTCAATTTCAGTGCGAGTTTGTTGTTGCAGCGTTTCACACTCTTGCTGAACCCGTTGCCGGATTTGCTTGGCTTCGAGTTCTGCCTGTTGCACAATCCCCATGTCATCCAGAATTTGTTGAGCCTGTCGTTCAGCGGCTTCTAGGATTTCTTGGGCATAGTCTTCTGTTTGCAGGAGAATATCTTCCCCTTGGTGGATAATCTTTTTCGCTGCCTCAAACGCCTCCGGTAGACTTGCCCGCACCACATCCAATTGAGTCAAAAACGCCTCTTCATCAATCAAAGTGTACTTGGTCAACGGGATGTGCGGGCTATCAAACAGCATATCCTCTAGCTTAGTGAGTTCTCGCTGGATATCTAAATCGGGGGTTCCAGAGGAAAGGCGTTTCTCTGGGGGGTTGGGTTCTGGGAGTTTATCGGGTTCAAGGCGGGATGACTCTGGGCGTAACATCGGCAAATATCTAGGGCAACCTGCGGGGGAACAAGATGGTCAACAGATCCGCCAAATTTGGCAATCTCTTTCACTACGCTACTACTTAAAAAACTGTACTCGTTAGACGTGGCGAGAAAAACGGTCTCTATTTCATCCCAGAGGGTTTGATTAGTATGCGCCATCTGGAGTTCTTTCTCAAAGTCTGATAGCACCCGTAGTCCCCGCAGTAAGACTTGAGCATTCTTGAGTTTGGCATAGTCCACCGTTAAACCGGTGAAGCTATCGATTTCCACATTCGATAGATGTTGGGTACAGCCGCGAATCTGTTGCACTCGCTCTTGTATTGTAAACAATGGCGATTTACTCGGGTTGCGGAGTACGGCAACAATGACGGTTTCAAAGAGCTTACAGCTACGCTCAATGATATCGAGGTGTCCTAGAGTGATCGGATCGAAGCTGCCTGGATAAATTGCAATCACGACAGAGACATCTGGAGAGGTACTGAGGAATTATAAGCTGTTATGCATTTAATGCGATAGGTGAACTACCCAGCGCCAAGCTTACGCTATGTCGTGGGCTTCTGATCTCACAGGGGATTGCGTCAGCTTAGACTACTCCCATTCTTGCCATTGATCGATCCAGTCTAGAACCCGGTCAAGAATTGGCTCACGTCCCTTGGCAACATTGGCGGCGATGCTGATAAAAATAATGCCAGCAATTATGCCAATAATCCAGTTAGAGAGCGGATAGGACAAACTTAACCCAACTAGCTGGTAAAAGACTGTGAAGATAAATGTGACTGTTCCCACTATTAAAAATGCCCGGATTTGCAATCCTAATCCAGCGAAAATAGCCACTAGACTAATGATTCCAGGAATAAGTCCAATGTTTTGATAAAACCCTAACGCTACCAAACAGATGATGCCGCTACCCAGTAAGCGGAGGTAGTGACGCAGGTTCCGTTTTTGCGGTAATCTTAATTCTGGATCAACTTGGGCGACGTAGAGGAAAAAATAACCAATTACGGCAGCATACGCTAAGGGTTCAGTAACCTGTTGGCTTTGCAAAACGCGCCAGATTGCCCAATCGATGAAAAATAAACTTACGTATGTCCAACGTAAATTAGATTGGCGGTTGGTGATCCAGGCATAAAAACAGGCAAGAACCAGTAAATTAATAGAAGAGAGGGTTTGGGGATTGAGCAAAACACTCACAAGAGGCAAGATCGTGGCATATTGTTGCCAAGGCTTTCCATTCCATCCCCACCGCCACCAGGGAGTTTGATAAACCGCGATCGCGAATAAACTTGCAATGATAGATCTCCAGGGATCGAGTAGGCTCAATGTCCAGATCAAACGCCCATAGATCCCAATGGCGACAACCTCAGTTAATCCGGCGTATATCCAAAAGTGATAAGGTGAGTAAGCCCTGTAAAGACGTACCATGGCGCGTCTGGAAAATGAAGAAAACTGGCGTTGTTGAACTCGTAAATTTCCTTGGAAAAACGCATAACTAGCCAGTATCAAACTGATGACAAGCCCTAGGAATCCCATTAGGTTAGGTGGGGTTCCCACAGACATCCCAGCGGCTAGAACCATCAAGATACTACCCATTGCCCAGTGAATGTGGGCAGTCATTTCGATTTGGGTGACGCTGATATGGAAAAGTGTAGCCCGATCGCGCGATGCGTTCCTTCGGAACAGGCTTTGCCAACGCAAAACCCAGGCGAGTGAACGATAAATACAGCAGATGACAGCCGCGATCGCCGCTAAAATAATAAAGCTATCCCCAGGATTTACCCCATCGGCTTGCAGTATTTGATAAATCACCAGTTCATACCAACCCAGGGAAATACCTGCCAAGGAAAGATAGATGATCCCTTTGGCTTGAGGACGGTGATAGGTTACACTGATACCAATTAAAGCCGCACCTAGGGTAATCAACCCGGTATAGGGGGTGAAATAAAAAAAGTGTAAACTAATACCAATCAAGGTATAAATGACCAGTTCGTACCAGGCAAGGGAAATACCTACCAGGAAAAGATAGGTGATGCCTTTTCTTGGAAGACGGCGACGCCCTACGATGATGCCCGTTAAAGCTGCACCTAGGGTGAGCAACCCGGTATAGGGAGTGAAATAAGAAAAGCGCAAATTAATGCCAACGAGGGCATAAACTAAGGGTAAAGAGTCCAGTACATCCCGCCTATTTTCTCCCCACCTCTCAGACGCCCCGCCTAAACGGGTATGCCACCAACGATTGAAGACTAGTGTCATAACTGCCAGAATAATGTTCGCTGCGCCGAGGATTAAGGATGAACCCTTAAGGAGTACAATAGCGTTGGCTATGGTCAATTCTATTGCCCAGCTAATGCCGTAAATACTAAATTTGGGAAAAGATTGCCAGTACCGATAAAAAATAGCACCGCCAATGAGCATTGATGCACTCAGGTACTGCCAACTGGATGGAATGAATTCTAAATACATATTGGCGCTCGAGAGCGTCAGCAGTCCGAGTTCCGTCGTAGATAGAGCAATTGCCCAGCGATCGCAGGCTTGAGCGTACAATTGAGCTAGTGTGCTAGCCTGGGGCGTTAAGCCAGCACGTAGCAGCCATAATCCGAAAATTGCGATCGCGCCAACCCAATACCAATCGGCTGGGGAGAGGGAGGACAATCCCGGAATTCCTTGGGAAAGACGTGCCACACCAAAACTCAGGGCAAATCCAATCGTGATCGCGGCGGCTAAGGCTTGCTTTAAATAACAGCTATTGATGAACATCACAAACGTGGCGACACCTAAGCCGATGAGTCTGATGTCCCCTTGGAATAGGGTTAACCCTTGGACGAGAAATAAGCCGATCCCACTCCACCAAAATAGTTGAATTTGCCTTGAGTTTAGCCCCTGATTGTTAGTAGAATCTGAACCTAAGTCAGTGTTTTCTACCGATGACCAAGGACTAATCAGGGAATCCCTGAGTGACGCTCTGGAGAAAGAATTAGCCTCTTTGCCCCCTGTTCGCGATCGCGTACTTCGGCTGGCAATGTCGGTTAAGCTTAAAGGGGTTAACAGCCATAAGAGTCCCCACGGTGGCGTGGAAGCGGGAACAAAAAATAGGTCAGTAAAAATCTCATCGGCTAGCAAGACATAACTGAGTCCGGCTAGCACAAAACCCAGATGCCAGCAACTGCGATACCCCATTTGTTTGACAATAGGGGATTGGGGATTTTGCTCTACAGTTTGCCCTGTGCTAAGATTCCATTCTGCCACCATCAGCGCCAAGAATAGAGTCGCCCAGAGGGGTTCCCTGAGAGTAGGTATCCATCTGTGAATAAACAAACAGATGGTCAACAATCCACCGACATGGGTGAGGTAGACGAGAACAACTCGCACAAAATTAACTTTAGAGGGAGTTTGGGGGAGCGATAAGTCCCACGCCATAATTTTAATTTGGCATTGGGATGCCTTCACTCACCCAAGCTAATTTTATTAAACTACACTACTCAAACAATCTTTTAAACCATAGACAACCTGTTGCTGTTCCTCAAAGGACAATTCTGGAAATATAGGTAGAGACAAAACCTGGTGACACACTTGCTCAACAACCGGAAAATCACCCATTTGATACCCTAAGCTCTGATAAACCGACTGCAAGTGCAAGGGTAGGGGGTAATAAACCATTGAAATAATGCCCACCTGTTGCAGGTTTTGGCGGACTTGATCTCGATATCCACTGCTGCGGCTGTCTTTGTTTAAGCGAATCGTGTACTGATTCCAGACAGCATAGCTTCCTGGAGTTTCTTGAGGTAAAACGATTCCCGGAACAGGTTTTAATAACTGGTGATACTGATCAGCAATCTGAGAACGAACCTGATTCCACTGATCAAGATACTGTAATTTGATTTGCAAAATGGTCGCTTGTAGGGCGTCTAAACGGCTATTAATCCCTGTGGCTTCATGGTGGTAGCGATCGCGCATCCCATGTTCTCGCAGCATTCTTATCGTAGCCGCTAGGGTTGGATCATTGGTAATAACGGCACCTCCATCCCCACAAGCCCCTAAATTCTTGGTGGGAAAGAAACTAAAACAGCCAATATGTCCAATGCTACCCACCTTTTGTCCCGCCCATTCCGCCCCCGTTGCTTGGGCGCAGTCTTCAATTACCGCCAAACCCTGCGCCTGGGCGATGTCCATAATCCCCGTCATATCCACAGGCTGTCCAAACAAATGAACGGGCAGAATCGCTTTGGTTTTCGGGGTAATCGCCGCCGCAATCTGATCAACGTCAATATTAAAGGTGTGGGGATCAATGTCCACAAAAATGGGTGTCGCCCCCACCCGGGTAATCACTTCCGCCGTAGCGATAAACGTGAAGGGTGTAGTAATCACCTCATCCCCTGCTCCAATCTGTAATGCTCGCAGTGCCAGATACAAGGCGTCTGTGCCAGAGTTACAGGCGACGCATTCGCTGGTATTCATGTACGCCGCAAATTGCTCCTCAAAGCCTTGAACCGGAAGCCCACCAACGTAACGTCCGGAGGTGAGTATCTCCTGAATAGCTGCACTGACTTGTTTTTCAATGCGCTGATACTGTCGTGCCAGATCAATAGGGGGAATGTGATTCACTCGCTTACACCTAGACGTTTTTATTCAATAAATCAAATTTTGTGGCAAAAGGGAATCCTGCTCATATTTTTTACTATCCTCAATCCATGGATTTGAGGCTGGGGGTGGGCAAAAGTGATAAGCTGTTCGGCATTTAAACCTTAATATCAATAATGGCTCTCATCCTTGTAGTGCGAGCCAGCAAGCTCGCGACTAATACCCAATTTAAAGGCACGACAGCTTAACCCTGGAGAAGCTGAGCAACAAGCTAAACGACGCTAGCTGCAATTGACACTCCCCCGGTTGAAAACACGGGGGATTCTTCATTCATCCAGAAGCCTTAAAGTATTGACTCTCATCAATAC